>CAZRBD010000025.1:23841-34222 GCA_964598265.1 uncultured archaeon | reverse complement strand
AATTGGATTTCTGTGTCGGGAAAAGTGATACGGAAAATATAATTAAATATTTAGACACTTTAAAAGTAGTAGAAAAAAATAGAGTCTAAGTGGAAGATTTATTTAGTTGATTTAATATATATTGCGGGTTTTAATGGTTCTGCTTTATCTGATCTTTGCTGAGGATCAAAATCAGAATTAATAATTATTTTATCTGAAACTCGAGCCTCTATATATGCTAAATACTCATTTAAAAGGGTAACTTCATCTATTTGTGAGAGTTTATTTTCCCAGATTCTATCTTTAATTTGGTTTTTTATGAAGGAGATGGTTCGTTTATCATTTGCATATTCTTTTTTATTTTTTAACTCATTCATAATGTTCTTAAAATTCCCCTTTTTCGAATAAATTATGTTTTTTAAATCATATTTCCATTTGGGAGCGGTGTAAATATAAATTCCTTCAATTCCAACTGATTTGATTATCTTTTTAATATTCAATACATCTTCAACAAGATTCTTTATATACGCAAATTCTTCCTCTAAATCATCCCTTATGTATTCGCTATTAATCATGAGGAGAGGAGCATTAGAAAGAAATTGTTCGTTTCCAAGCTTTTCCCATAATTCCTCACATATATGGGGCATTGTAAAGGATAGTATTTGGATCCATAAAGGAAATACAATTTTTGCCACTTCTTGCTTATCTTTGTCGAATTTAGATATTCGGTAGAATTCTTGTAATAAATTAAATGTTTCATAAAAAGATAATTGAAGATATCTCCTGAGATTTAGATCATTTAGTGATTCTCTTGCATTTTCTATATTCTTAAGGAATAATGATAAAACTACCTTGGAATATTTACTTTGAATATTATTAAAATCTCCTTTAACAACATTTATTCCATTACTATGTTGAATAATAAAAGTATAGAACTTAAGTATGTGTCCTCTTAAGGTTTGTATTTTTTTCTCGATCCAATCTAATTTAACTCCAAGATCGGCACTATGAGAAATATAAAATCGAAATAAATCAGCCGAATATTTGTTTTGTATATCTGCTAGAGATATTATATTTCCTTTAGATTTTCCCATTTTTTGACCTTCCCTTATAAGGGGCTCCATTAAAGAAACTTTTTTGGGCCAGTGCTTCTCAGGAAAAATAGCAGCGTGGTGAAATATAAAAAAGCTTAAATGATTCGAAATATGCATTATAGCTGTATGCCTGTGGTCAACGGGATACCAATATAAAAACTCTTCTTGAATTTCCTCTAAAATCTTTGTATTTATATTAGTTTTTTCAGATAAGGTATCACCACTCCCTTTTCCAAGAAAAACGAAATCAAAAAATTCTAAGGTTAACTGCTCAAGCTTTATTTTGTATTCTTTAATTTTATGGATAATTGTATAGAAAGCCATATATATAGTAGAATCACTGAGAGATTCAATTATCCAATCTTTATTAAATGGTAATTTTGTACCAAGCCCTCTTTTTCTGGCACAAGGTCTTTTCTCAAGCCAATTAAAAATATTTTCGAAATTTAATCTGTATTTGTGAGGTATTATTTCCATCTTGTCTAAGCATTTAAATGCTTTATCCTTCCAACCTCCAGCATTGAAATTAAGGAACCATTGGTCTTTTAAGATAGAAACAATAATTGTAGCTCCACATTTACATTCAAGGTTTTTAGTTACAGGGATATATAATTTATCTGCCTTGCTTTCATTGATCAAATCCACCGAAACCTGTTGAGCTGCTTCGCTAACTAGCAACCCATGATATTTTCCACATTTTTCGTTTAATATTCCACTGTAAAACTCATCTTTATAATTATCACTGGTTGCCATATCCAGTTTTTCTTGATCTTTTTGGGATTCAACTTTATATTTTTCACAGTAAATTCTCGCAGGATAGTCTTTAACTCCTTTTAGATTTATAATTTGGATTGGCAAGATTAGCTCAATCTCCATTCTACTTAAATGATATTTTTCAATTTGCTTGGTATCTTTTTGTAAATCAAGTAGTGCGATATAATCATACGGAGCATGGGCGGGAACAGAATAGACTACTCCTGTTGCTGTAGATGTATCAACAAAACTACCTGGTAAGATAGGGATCTCTTTAATTTTATTCACATCGTAAGCTTTTTCTCCTATCAAAACAATTCCTTTGAATTTGTTCAGAATTTTAACATCTTTATTTTGATTTTTCAGTAAATATACAGCATCCTCAGATATATACCAAAATTCCTTATCTATTTCTACTTTTACGTAGTCTCCTTCTGGATTTATCCACATATTAGTTATTCCATAAATTGTTTCTGGCCTTAGTGTTGAGGCTACTAGATACCCATCCTTATATGGAAATTTTATACAAATAAATTCATTGATATTCAAATCCAATTCATCTCCACTCGAAATGTCATCTTCGCCTACAGCATTCTTATCACGGGGGCAAAAAAGGATCGGATATTCTCCTTTCTCAATATACCCCTCTTCTTTTAAATGATGATACTGCCACTCGATGAACTTATTATATTCTTTATCCCCTGTAGTAAACTCTCTTCTCCAATCAATACTCATTCCTATTGATTTAAAGTCAAATTTTATCTTATCTGAAAAATATTTAACAATATTCCATGGGTCTTTAAAACTTTGGACGAGTTTTTCTACCCTATTTTTGTCTGGTGTATGCAAGGAAATATATTCTCTCATTCTTTCAATAGTTTCCTTATCTTCTCGAGCAATAGAAGAGGATACTGCTAAGACAGGGGTTCCGGTTATATGAAAGGCCATTGGTAATAAGACATTATAACCTTTCGCCCGATAAAATCTTGTAAAAATATCCCCATTTACATAACTTCTCCCGTGACCTATATGTAATGGCCCTGAAGCATACGGATAAGGAATTGTAATAAATATCTTTTTCTTATTTATAACTGGATCTGCTTCAAAAATCTTCGATTTTGCCCATTTATCCTGCCATTTCTTTTCAATTACATTAGGATTGTACATTAAATTAACTTTCTCATTGTATTTTTTTTTCCATTGAATTGATGAATAATATGAGGAAATATACTGTCCTTATTCTTTTTCAGTTAAAGTTGCCAGCCAAGAAAATAAATCCGTGGAAATTTTAATAGAAAAAGAGAATAAGGATCTATTTCACTTATAACAATAATGATAAGACGACCAGTAAATTAACTAGGGTTAATTTCTCCCTGATAAACGTCTTTACTGCAGTTGTATTCACTATCATTGCTCTAGAATTTATATATTTTTTTAGGTTAAAAAATTTTTAGTTGAATGGTATGGGTTAAGTATTAAAAAATTGCAATATGAGACATATTAATTCTAAATGAATTTTTTGAAATAAAGAGAAAATCATTAAATATGACTCCTAATTTTAACTGATAAGGCTTGATATAATATGTAAAATTAATTAATTTGGTAATAGGGGATAAGTCTTGAAAGATAATATTGAAAGTAAACCTTTTAATGAAAATAAGAATCTATGGTATACAACTTTAGATGCTATCAGCGAATCTATCTTTCTTATTGATTTAGATTGTAAGATTCTGCATTGTAATAGAGCGACACTCAACTTTTTAGGGAAATCCAAATATAATGAACTAATCGGTCATTCTTGTTGGGAGATTATGCACGGAACAACAGAACCAGTAGAGTGGTGTCCTGTTAGGAAAATGCATGAATCTGGTCAAAGAGAGATTATCGCACAAAAACTTATGGGAAAATGGGTCGAGATTTCCGCAGATCCCGTTTTTGATGATGAAGGAAATATAAGTGGAGCAGTTCACGTCATTACTGATATAACGAATCGAAAACAAATAGAAGATACGCTAAGAGAATCTGAAGAGAAATACCGATTAATTTCAGAAAATTCCGACGATTTAATTGTGGTTTATAATGAAGATGGAACAATAGAATACCTTAATGCTGAGACCCATTCTAGGATTTTAGGGTACAATTCAGAAGAATTTATAGATAAATCTTTTAGGGACACATTAGTTCACAAGGATGATAGAGTATTTGTCGCTATTTCTGTAAATGAGGGATTAGAAAAAGGAGAATATTATTATCAATTCAGGTTAAAACATCAACTCGGGAATTTTATTTGGTTTGAAGTTACAGGTAAGAAGTTTACTGATGATACTGGAAAGAATAAGTTTCTATGAGTTTCAAGAAATATCAATGAGAAGAAATTAGCAGATTACAAAATTAAAGAGTCAGAGGAAAATTTTAGAACTATTGCTGAGCAAGCCTTTATGGGTATTTTAATAATTCAAGACAATAAAGTTGTATACTTGAATAATACATTACTGCAAATTTTTGAATATACCTATGAGGAAGTGAGTAAATGGACAAAGGAAGATTTGATTCTAAGAATCCATTTTGAGGATTTACACTATCTAAGAGAATATCGCCAGAAGCTACGAGTAAATGATCCTGACATTAAGCCATATTATTCTTATCGTGTATTCACAAAATCAAGTAAATTAAAGTGGATCGATCAATTCTCAAGATCTATAGTTTATAAAGGAAGAGTAGCAGAATTATTAACTATTATGGACATTACAGAAAAAAAAGAAGCTGAACAAGAATTAATAAAATTAAATAATTTAAAATCAGAGCTCCTTAGAAGAACTTCACATGAATTAAAGACTCCCCTAGTTTCTATAAAAGGTTTTACTGACCTGTTATTAAATGTTCATAAGGAAAAACTAGATGATTACGTTTTAGCAACAATTCATGAAATCAAACTTGGATGTGAAAGACTAGAAAATCTTATACAAGATATTCTAAAAACATCTGAATTAGAACTAGGAACAATTAAATTGAAAAAAACAGAAGGAGATTTATCATTTCTTATAAAATTGAGCATAAGAGAATCACAAGGATTAATAAAACTAAGGAATCACACTATTGATCTAAAAATTCATGATAAACTGATAACGAGTTTTGAGCAAGAACAAGTCCATCAAGTAATAAGTAATTTAATTAACAATGCCATAAAATATACACCTCCTGACGGTACAATCGAAATTAAATCAGAAATCAATACCAATTCTATTAAAGTTTCAATTAAAGATACTGGCATTGGAATAACCAGAGAAGAAAAAGAAAGTTTGTTTACACAATTCGGAAAAATTGAACGTTATGGACAAGGTTTAGATATTATCTCTGATGGTTCTGGTTTAGGATTATATATTTCAAAAAAAATTGTCGAATTACATGGTGGCGAAATTTGGGTGGAATCGGAGGGAAGAAATAAAGGTTCCACTTTTTACTTTACTCTTCCCCTTATCAAAGAGTTAGAGATTTAATTTTATGTTTCTAAAGATTTTAATTTCAAAATTTATATGTTTATAAGTTAGGGAAAATGGCATTATCAATTATCAAAAAAGCAGTTGAAACATTAAAGTCGGGAGATTTTATTGAGTTAGAGAAAGTATTCCTTCTAATTATGGAAGACAGTAATTCCTACTTTACAGAATTGGATTTAAACAAAAAACTTAGAGAACAACTTGAGAAAAATTATTATACCCGGTTAAATAGGTATCTTGAATTAGGTCGGGAAGAGCAGACTATATCATATATGATGAGGCAATTGGAAAATTTTAAGCGATTATTAGATTTTTCTGATAAATTAGATATTTTTATCGACATTGATAGAATTCCAGAACGATTTGAATTCCTCTCGAGAATTCATTTAAATGGGATTAGGTCAGGACAAATAGGAGAAATATTTGAGGTTATTAGATTTTTTAATGACATTGGTTTACTTGAAAGAGAGTTCTCTAAAGAGGATTTGAAATTCATTGCGAATATCAAAAAAAATAAACTAATAATAGCAAATTTACATGACTTATTTGAAAAAGTCTCAAACGGTTTGATCTACTACACATATAAATCTATGATTGATAATATTTTTAAAATCTTTCTGAATTTCTTTTATTCTTCAGAATTTTCAGGAGAAAATATGGAGTTTTTTTATAATAAAGAAGATCTCATCGAATTTATAGATAATTATCCATTTTATGGTCTTAGAGTCAAGAATTTGGGAAGTGTAGAGACATTTTTAAACTATTTTCAAGAAAGTAAATTAAATTTAAAAATCAGGAAGTTTGATAAAGATCGAAAGCTTTTTGAATTCGACTTCAGAAATAGAAAACACGTAGTTTCCATTACTAATCTTGAGAAAAATTTAGAGAAGATTTCAGAAAAAAAAGATCAATATCATTTTTATAACTTATCAATGGTGGTATTAGGAGGATTAGGGCCTCAAGGTCATGGTTTTACCTACTCAACACCTAGGGGAAAAGTATGTGAAATTTGTAGTGACCGGAAGGAAACGGATGCTATAGTTGTAAAATATAAAGAATTCTTAAAACGGCAATTTCTAGTAAAACTTAGATTAGAAATGACAAGAAAACACATAATAACCAAAGAAATTACAAGAATTATGGATTTTCTCTCAGAAGTCTTAAAACCAGATGAATTAATTAATTATTTTAAAAAAGACTTAATCGTAAAGAGAATTACACAATTTTTAGATGAGTTAAAAGACCATTCCGACTTTCAAGAAGCAAAACTTCAAGATTTAATAGATAAAATTGAAAAGGCAATAATCATCATCTTAAGACCAATAGATTTGATCGATCAGTTTAGATGCCGAATGGAATTAATCGAAGAAGGTAAGTTGAAATCTGAGGATATTGCAAAGTTAACAAGTCTAAAGGATAAATCGCATTACGATGTTTTAAGAGAAAGGTTCTTCTTCCAAAACCAGATTGAATGGTTTTTTAGGTTATATTCGGATGAAATAGCCAAATATAGGAAACAAAGAGAAAATCTAAAAAAATAAAAGATTAGGAATTGAAGAGTCTATTTTGAATTATTCCTTTTCCATTTGTTTTAATTCCTTTGAAACTTTTTTAAATCCTTTTATTAATTTCATGATTGAAAATCCCCTGAAAAAGTCGCCATTGTCTTTACAACCGGGTAATACATAGGGAATTACAGCACTAGCAGTTTTTTCAATATCCGTCATTACATGCTTCCTAATTATCTCAAATTCACGTTCAAAGGTCTCCTTGTCTTTCCAAGCTTCAATTAATTGTGCGCCTTTGCTTAGATTTGTATCCACCATACCAGGATTGAAGATATTTATCTTAATATCATTTTCATTTTTTTCTAGTTCCTTTGCTAAGCACTTGGAAAAAGCAAGGACCCCTCCTTTAGATGCCGAGTAAAGAGTCATGTGTTCTACTGGTCTATCAGCGCCTCCTCCAGATAGTGTTACTATTCTACCATACCCTTGCTTGATCATGCATGGTAATACACAGGAAACTGAATTAATTATTCCCAATAAATTAATTTCGATCATAGTTTTTGCTAAAGAATTTACTTTATCTAAAGAGAGGTATTCAAATGGACCATATGATAGATTAACTCCAGCGTTTGCGACTAAAATCCGTACTGAACCAAATACCTCAACTGTTTTATCAACGAGAGCTTGAACTGCTGTAGGATCTGAAACATCACATACTACTCCAAGTACCGAGTCACCAAATTCTTCCTTAAACTCTGCAACCGTTTGATTAACATTCACTTCTTTTCTCGAGCAAATAGTTACCTTACATCCTTCCCTAAGAAAAAGTTCAGCGACTTTTTTCCCGATTCCACTAGTAGAACCGGTGACTATTGCTGTTTCATTTATCATTTTCATTTTTCTAATACTTTTTAATTTTAATCTAATTAAATGAATGATCTAAAAAAAACTATATTCCCTTTTTTAGTTTTATACAAAACTATTAGATTTAATTCATCGATATGAAAATGTTTAATAATAAAATCAATTATTATTATGTCGAAATTTTATTTATCTACCATTGATTTAAAAGTTATTTCGTTGAGATATTATGGCCAGTACACGATTAAAGGTTATTTCCTTAGCTGAAAGTGAGAAGTTAAAAAATCTTTTGAAAAACCCAGAAGATGATTTAGAAGAAATTGTTTCACTGATAGAAAAAAAAATTGAAAAAACTACAAACCGCCTAAAAGAAGCTGAAGAAAGATATAGATCTATGATAACACACACGAGTGATGCTGTATTTTGTTATGAATATAACCCTCCAATCCCAGTTAACTTACCAATTGAAGAACAGGTAAAACTTCTATATAGTAGTGTATTAGCTGAATGTAATATTGTTTGTGCGCAATCCTATGGATACGAGAGAGTGGAAGATGTCATAGGCCGTAAATTAACTGAACTTTTTGGAACTACATCAGATAGTTTAGATAAACTATTTATGAAATTAATTGAGGGGGGATACCATGTCGTTGACGGAGTGGGTATTGAAAAACTTCCTAACGGCGAGGAGCGTTATTCCCTTAATAATGGTCATGGAGTTATTGAGAATGGTAAACTTCTACGAGTTTGGGGGACATTCCGCGACATTACAGAACGTAGAAAAGCAGAACAAAAATTAGAAGAATCTGAAGAAAAATTCAGAACAATTACTGAACAATCTTTAATGGGTATATGTATTGCCCAAGAAAATAAAAATAAGTACGTCAACAAAGCTTACTCTGATATATTTGGATACACAGTTGAGGAGATGATGAATTGGGAGATAAAAGACGCTATCAATGCGATACATCCTGATGATAGGGCTTTTGCGATGGATCAATTAGCTAAAAAGCAGAAGGGAGAAAAGGATGTTGTTGTGCATTATCAATATCGTGGTATCAAAAAATCTGGTGAAATTGTATGGGTAGATCAATTTTCAAAATCGATAACATATAAGGGAAAGCCTGCAAATTTAGTTGCTCTTATAAATATCACAAAGAAGAAGGAAGTAGAAGATGCCTTTCTTAGAGAAAGAAAATTCACTGACACTGCTCTGAATGCCCAAAGAGATACGTTTTTTGTATTTGAGCCATCGACAGGCAAAGCAATAAGATGGAATAATGCTTTCAAGGAAATCTCAGGTTATAGTGATGAAGAGATAAGAAAACTAAAAGCACCAGATTCATATTATGATGATCATGATTTAAAACTGGCGGCATCCGCGATAGAAAAAATGATAAAGGAAGGAGAAGCTTTACTTGGAATAGATTTGATCACTAAAGATGGAAGAAAAATACCTTTCGAATATATTGGCTCAAGTATCAATGATGATGTAGGAAACCCAATGTTTATTGTCACAATTGGCAGAGATATCAGTGAGCGTAAAGAAGTAGAGAAAACTTTAAGGTTAAGTGAAAAAAATCTCAAGAAAGCACAAGAGTTAGCTCAAATAGGGCATTGGGAACTTAATACATTAACCTTGGAAGTGTCTGGTTCAGAGGAGCTTTTTAAAATTTTCGGACTGACTAAGGAAGAAGCTACACTTGATGCATTTGCAGGTGTTGTTCACCCCGACGATAAAGAATATGATCTTTACCATATAAGGAGAGGAATGGAAACAGGGGAGAGTTGGGACATTGAACATCGCTTAATATGCAAGGATGGTACTGAAAAGTGGGTTCATGCAATTGGAGAAGCTACTTGGGATGAAGGTGGTAAAATTTTAAGGTTAATTGGTACTACACAAGATATAACTGAGCGCAAGAAGGTAGAACAAAAATTACGAGAATCTGAAGAAAAATTTAGAACATTAGTAGAGATATCTTTGCAAGGAATTATAATCGTACAGGACCTGAAAATTTTATTTGCTAATTCAGCTATGGCTGAAATCTTAGGATATTCTGTGGAAGAATTGCTTTCTAATTCAGCTGAAGAGACTATGAAACTCATACATCCTGAAGATAGGACTTTTGTTTTAAATCGTCATAAAGATCGTATGGAAGGAAAACCAGTCCCAAATCGATACGAATATCGTGTGGTTCGAAAGGATAAAAAAGTTAGAACTATAGAACTTTATTCTACGGTTATTGAATATAAAGGAAGGATCGCATCCCAACAAGTTTATATGGATATTACAGAGAGAAAAGAAGTGGAACAAAAATTACGAGAATCTGAAGAAAAATTTAGAACTATAACAGAACAATCCCTAATGGGAGTAGCTATCATCCAAGATAATATACTCAAATATGTTTCAAAAAGGCTAGCTGATATGTATGGATATTCAGTTGAAGAAATGCTGAATTTTGAACCTTATGGGTTTTTAAAACTTATCGATTCTGAGTTTCTCGAACTTGTCAAGGAACAAGCAACTAAGAAACAATTAGGACAAAAAGATGCGATTACTAACTATGAAGCACGAGGAGTTAAAAAGACAGGAGAAAAATTTTGGGTTGAAAATTTTTCTAAAACAATTAATTATAATGGTAAAACTGCAGATTTTGTTACAAATATAGACATCACTGAACGCAAG
>CAZRBD010000025.1:0-23831 GCA_964598265.1 uncultured archaeon | reverse complement strand
AAGAGAGCAGAACAAAAATTAAAAGAATCGGAAGAAAAATTCAGAACTATAGCAGAACAATCTTTAATTGGAATTGGAATTGTACAAGACGACATTATAAAATATGTTAATAAAGGTTTAGCTGATATGTTTGGATATTCTATTGAAGAAATGACGAATTGGTCTTCTCTTAAATTCCAGAAAACTATTCATCCAGATGATAGAGATTTTGTACTTGAACAAGTGAGGAAAAAACAATTAGGATTAGATGATTACATGAGGCAATATCAATTCCGAGGTGTAAAAAAGACGGGTGAAATTTTTTGGATAGAAAATTTTACTCAATCTATAAAATATGAAGGAAAACCAGCAGACTTAGTTACCCTTGTTGACATTACGAAAACAAAAAAGGCTGAACAAGAATTAATAAAGTTAGATAATATGAAAACCGACTTAATTAGAAGAACCTCTCATGAGTTAAAAACACCTCTAGTTTCCATTAAAGGATTCGCTGACCTTTTATTAGAATTACATAGTGATAAACTTGAGGATTTTGTAGTTGATACCATACTAGAAATCAAACAAGGTTGTTCTCGTCTTGAAACTCTAATAAGTGATATATTAAAAACAGCTGAACTGGAATTTGGGTCAGTCCAATTACACAAAACAGAAGAAAATTTATCTTTTCTGATTAAATTATGCATCACTGAATTACGAGGATTTTCAGAATTACGGAAGCATGTAATTAATTTGAAGCTACTTGATAACTGGGAAGGGTATTTCGAAAAAGAACAAATCCATCAAGTTATTAGCAATATTTTAAGTAATGCAATAAAATATACTCCTCCATATGGCACAATTGAAATTGAGTCCAAGTTTATAGGTGATTACATAATAGTTTCTATAAAAGATAATGGTATTGGGCTAACCCAAGACGAACAAAGTTCAATATTTACTCAATTTGGAAAAATTGAAAGATTTGGTCTGGGCTATGATATAATTTCTGAAGGTTCAGGTTTAGGATTATATATTTCAAAAAAAATTGTTGAATTACATGGTGGCAAAATTTGGGTGGAATCAAAAGGAAGAAACAGAGGTTCCAAGTTCTTTTTCACACTCCCTATAATTAAAAGTTAAAAACGATTGAAAGAAATATTAAAAAATTCAGTTCATCGTTATGTGAGACTCTAATCTTTGGGCTTTTTTTCTGGAATTCTAATGAAGAATTTAACCGATTAATCTCAAAAAACTTAAAACTTATAATTCTATATATGTTTTCATTAATTATACTTTGAAAAATAAAGTATTTTCTACAAAAATTAAAAATTTGGTTTATCTGAGTAATAAAGGCAATAAAAAATGGCTAAAGTAACAGGAACAGTAAAATGGTTTAATAGCCGAAAAGGCTTCGGATTTATAAGTACTGATGAAGGAAGCGATGTCTTTGTTCACTATTCTGCTTTGAGCGGAAGAGATGACGATTATAAGACATTAAATGAAAATGATAAGGTTGAGTTTGAGATTGTCGAAGGTCAAAAAGGACCCCAAGCAAGTGATGTAGTCGTAACTGAGAAAGCTCCTCCTAACCCATATAGTAGAGGCGGCAATAGGGATTTCCGCTACTAATTTCATATTGTTTATGAATCTGTAAATTAGAATAATGTATTATAAGAAGTAAATAATAATCTGTAAAATCCTCTATTTACGAGTGTTATCGAACCTTATCTATTTTTTTTATTTTTTATTAATTAGATCTATTGGATTTTTGGGCTCATTATGGTAATCAATTTGTAAAATAGAGTTTGAATCTATTTAACTCTTTCAATTAGAAAGTTTTCATTTAAGAGAAAGAAATATATTAATCTCTTGCTTACTATTGAAATAAAGACAAAACGTCGAATACTAGTTCATTTGCCAGTAAAAGATTTTGATGACATTGAAAGGAAAAAAAAAGTGGAACTATCAAATGCATTAAAGGAGGTTGAAAATTTAATTGCTGAGAATCATCTGGAAGTTGTGGAAGATAGATTAGAAGATATCATTATTCAAGCAAAAAGATATCATCTCAATTTTTTAGTCCTGAAAGCGCAAGAAACTTTTAAAAGTTATAAAAATACATTAAGATTTGGCTTGAAAAAGACTACTGTAATTGCACTCAAATAATTAAGTTATGACCACATAATTTGTGAATTAGTCCTTCCTTACGATTTAAATTGTATGAATTTTAATATTTAAAAAGATTATTTAACATAATTAATTCAAAAAAAGGTATATTAAAATGAGTGGTGAAGGAGAAGAAAAAGAAAATTTCATAGAAAAGATGAATAAATCATTCGCTGACTTTGTTGGAAGTGTTTTTGGAGAATCTGGAAAAGATTTCATTGAAGAAACAGCAGAAAAAGTTAAAGACTTTAGCAGTGGGGCAATTAAGAAATTTATGGAATTTAGTGATGACGTAATTGAAAAACTCAATTTAGGAGAAAATGACAAAGTAATAAAGGCACGGGATAGTATCGAGGATTTACTTAAACAATCAGGTCTTTTAAAAGAAGACGAGGAAGAAGAAGAATTCTAATTGTGATTTTAAATACAATATTTAACTCAAATCTATTTCTTTATTTATTTTAAATAATTTAAAACAAGTTAATACTAAATTAAATTGAGATTAAAGGACTTTGGCATTTTTCAAAAATGATTTGACTTCTTCCTTAGTGGCATTGAATAGTTCACCAATGACCATCAATGAGGTTGCCTCATCCATGCCTAAACCGGTATAATCTTGATATAAACTTATCCAAGTCTCTTTTTGCGAATACTTTTCTTGATGTTCCTTTTGTATATGTTGCCAATATGGGTGATTCAACGCAGTAGTGAGTAACCCTAACTATCTTAACGCAACACCGCAATATGGGCAAAATCGTGATCCTTCTTCATCAGACATATCTATTAACCCTTAGCTTATAGAAATTTAATTTTATATTTTTTTTTTTGAGTAATTGTAATATACTAACCGTTATATAAAAAATTTTTAATTCCAAAAAGGAAAATAATTTGAAATTTTTGAATTTCTTTTGTATAATAAGTTAGATTTTTCTCCTATTTTGTATGAAATGTAAAAAGAATATTAAACAAATCAAAATATTAATAATTAATTTAAGGGATATTTTACGCATAATCTATAACTTCTAATAATTTTAATAAAATAAGGATGTATGAAAAACCAATGTCAAGAAGAGATATTGCTTGGTATGAGAATGACCTTCTCAAAGATATGTATATCAAAGCAAGTTCCAATGCTTTTAGGGGTTACCATTCACCGATTGTAAGTCCAAAAACTACTTTCGTTGGAACTAATAGTTTAAATGATTTTATTAATCACCTCTCTGCCTATTTATCTGATGATGAGAGGCGTGTTTTAATTGTGGTTGATAAGGATTTACACAAATTAGGGGAGAGAGTTGCTAACAGGTTGAATAAACGTAATATTGACAATAAATTTTATGATAATGTACTTCCTGACGTTCCTAAGTATACAGTAAGTGAAGGGGCTAAAATTTGCGAAGAATACGATCCAAAGGTAATTCTAGCTGTTGGAGGAGGATCTGCCATAGATACAGCAAAATTAATTCTATTATTTTATGAAAAACCAGAAATTAATATCAACAATATGAGCGCTCCCTACTATGCTGGTCTCCGAAAAAAGGTTAAAATATTAGCAGCAATACCTACAACATCAGGAACTGGGGCAGAAACTACATTTATAGCAGTTGTAACAGACACAGATAGAGATCCACCGAAGAAGACGGAGGTAGTATTGTATGAATTTTGTCCCGATTTCGTTGTTCTTCATCCAGATTTTGTAAAGACTATGCCACCTAATTTAACCATAGGAACAGGTATAGACGCACTTGCGCATTCAATGGGTTCTTATATGCTTACAATGAGTACATTATTTACGGATATGCATAACTTGAAAGCAGCTGAGCTGATTTTAAAATATTTACCTCGTTCGGTTAAAAGAGGAAATGATATGGAAGCCCGTGAAAAAATGCAAATAGCAGCTTACATCGCAGGTATAGGTTTTGGAAACATATCTGGTGGTATCGAACATTCATTAGGTCATTCGTTTGGAGCTCTATTCCACGTTCATCATGGAATATGTGTAGGATTATTTTTATGTGCTGCTATTGCTTTTCAAGCAAAAGTCACTAACAGATTCTTTGATCTTACGAAGTTATTTGGAATAAAAATTCAAGATCGAGGTAGAGCCGAGATATTGAGAGATTTACTCATTAGTTTAAGGAATTTCATGGACGAAGTAAATTGTCCTAAATCAATCCAAGAGCTTGATAATCCCAACATCTCAAGGGAAGAATATATAAAACAAATAGATCAAATGGTTGATTTCGCTTTTAATGATTATTGCACGTTATCTTCTACTCGTAGAATTAATCCCCCACAATATAGAAAGATACTAGAAACAGCATATGAAAATAAATTAGAAGATCTAATGGATTTATTTTATAAATAAGAGGAAAAGAAAATGGATAAACTTTATGGATATAATGGTAAAATTGCGTATATTAATTTAAGTTCGTTAGACGTAGAAGTAAAGGATCTCGATCCGAAAATTGCTGAGGATTATTTAGGAGGAGCTGGGCTTTCAGCTAAGCTTACCTATGATTTACTTACTGAAAGTGATTATCAAACATTGCAAAAAGACCCATTGTTTAGTAAGAACCCTTTAATTTTTGCAACAGGTCCTTTAACAGGAACTGCTACACCTTCTAGTAGTAGATATTGTGTTACAGGGATTTCACCTCTTACAGGGATTTGGGGTGAAGCAACTTCAGGAGGTTTTTTTCCGATTGCATTAAAGAGAAGTGGATATGATGCCATAGTAATCACTGGTGAAAGTGAACAGCCGAAATTCATTCAAATTAATAATGGAGAAATCGAAATTAAAGATGCTACAAATGTTTGGGGAAAAAATACACGGGAAACAACAACGTCAATTAGAGAGATTCTAGATGATGATAAAATTAGGATTGCTTGTATTGGAAAAGCAGGTGAAAATTTAGTAAAGTATGCTGCTATAATTAATGATGAGGGAAGAGCAGCAGGTAGGTGTGGATTGGGGGCACTTATGGGTAAAAAGAAATTAAAAGCTATTGCGATCAAAGGAAGCCAAACAATCGAATATTCCGATAAGGAGGAATTAAGAAATCAAGGAAAGGCTATATCAGAAAATGTAATGATCCCTTTTGTAACAAATATGTTTTCTCATTATGGAACTTTAATATACACTGATATGGGTATGGTTATAGGAGATGTTCCAGCAAACTATTTTACTAACACGGAATTTATAGCAGAGGATCTAACAGGGCGTGCATTAAAAGAGCAATATGTGGTTTTAAAATATGCCTGTGCAGGATGTGTTATTGGTTGTGGGAGGAAAACTCTTGTAGAAATCGATGGGATTGAGACTGAAGTTGATGGTCCTGAATATGAAACAACTGCTGCTTATGGTCCAATGTGTGGCATCCTTAATTTTAAACCAATAATCAAAGCAAACCATATGTGTAATCTTGCAGGACTAGATACAATTTCTAGTGGAGTATCAATCTCATTTCTAATATATTTAGTCGAGAATAACATTGCTAAGGATGAAATTAATAAATATTTAAATAAAATCAATCTTGAAGAAATTCGATGGGGAAATGAGAAAATTGTTCTGAGATTATTAGACCAAATTATTAGGAGAGAAGGAATTGGGAGTATACTAGCGGAGGGAGTAAAAATAATAGCTGAAAAGCTGGGTGTTGATCCCGATTTAGCTGCTCATGTAAAAGGTTTAGAAATACCGATGCATGATCCTCGTGCATATCTTGGGCAAGCTCTTTCTTATATGACAAGTTGTACAGGAGCAAACCATAATAAGGGTGATTTCTATAATATTGATGGTGACGCCGCTTCATACCAAAAAATTAGAAAAAAAGATAGATTTACAGTAAATAGAAGAGAAAAAGCTATAATGCTTTACCAAGATTTAACAAATGTTTACGATTCTGCTGTAATTTGTAATTTCACCCATCTTAATGATACAGCTTTAGCAAGGTTATTAAAAGCATCTACTGGAATTCAATCTTTAGGAAGTAGTGGAAATTTGTTCAAAATAGGAGAACGTGCTTCGAATCTAAAAAGGCTAATCTCTTGCAAACTAGGGTGCAGACGAGAAGATGATTATTTACCAAAAATTGTGTCAACAGCTTTAGAAACTGGAGGTTCAGCTGGAATCGCTATTGATTTAGAAGAAAACCTAAAAGTTTATTATGAAAAACGTGGTTGGGACTGGGAAACTGGTTGGCCAACAAGAGAAAAACTGGTAGAGCTACAAATTTTAAAATCTTAAAATTTCAAAACTATTTCAATCTTTTCCCTAAGCATCTGCTCAAGGTCCTAATCTAATCTTACTTTACTTCAATGTACTTAAAATATTAAATAATGTGTCTAAAATTAAATAGGAAAACTGTTTTTAATTTCTTAATATAGTGAAGTAAATATCAACTTATTTTTAGGGTTTATTTTTGAAAGAAGTTTATGAGATAGGATTAGTCTTCCGGGGATTTGTCTTGGTTACATATACATTCAAGGAATTACATGTTCAAACAGAACGAGAGATAAATCAGGATCTTAGGGGAGCGTTTATATCAGCTATAAACGCGTTCACAGAAACCGCCTTCAACAAAACTTCTATTGAATATTTGGAATCAGGGCATATATTGTTTATTTTTAAAATGGATGAAGTTCAATCGAAAGATAATAATGTCAAAGAACCAATAATTTTATATGGTTTAGTAGATAAATCTAAAAAGAAATCAGATAAACTTGTAAAGAAATTCTTTATTAAAGTTGAACCAATACTTCAATTATTCATACAAAAGTTTAGTGGTGTAAATTTTTCAGAATTAAATCAGTTTGAACCCTTTAAGGATGTTATTTATAATTTTTTAAAAAAGAATTAAATTGAATCCTTAAGTTAAACTCCATCCTTTAGGAGAAGCCCGAGAGTATTTTATTCTTCCTTGTACTTTAAGGTCGTTAATGGACTTTTCAATTTCCTTTTGATTAAATCCAATTTCTTTGATTTCATTAACAAATTGAGCTTTAGTCACTATGATTTTCTTTTTAGTTAAATGTTCTATTATAACTTCCTCTATTGATCCTCCTGTACTTGGTTTTTCTATAGGAATTTCTTCTTTAGGTTCACTATCTAGAGCTGCATGTGATTTTACTTTGTCATTTTTAACAAGTTCTTCTATAACAGTAGGTTTAGCTACAACTTTTGATTTTATTTTAATCTTAGTCTCTACTTTAGTTCTTTTCGGAATTTCTAATTCATCGCGAATTTCATCGTTGGTATAACCAAGATCTGTTAACTCTTTTGTTAAGTTTTTTAAAACTCCTTTTTTCCGTAAAATATTAAAAATATGTTCCCTAATATTAGTTGGAACAGGTCCAGCTTTAACAAGTTCTTTAAATAATTCTTCATCTCTTCCAGTCCTTATTTCAGGAGTTTGAATTTGTTGAGAAATTTCAAGTGGTTGTTTTTGACCCCATTCAAAGTCGGTAACATTTCTTATTGTCCGATCGTATCCACCAAAAACTATATTTATCTGATTTCCCTCTTTTCCAGAGAAGGAACACACATCTTTGATTGATGCAGATACTTTACTCTTCCATTTTAATTCAAAATCATTAGAATCTAACGCGGGATTATGAAATACTTTTAGATAACCATCAGCACAGCCAGAAACAATCTCTTTAGCATTATCACCATCAATATCTGCTATTAACAATGAAATTGGGCGTCCTTCTTCAGTGTCAATCTCCTTGATAATTTCTCCTTCAGTATTGAGTATTTTTATGTTCGTTTCATCAGTAATTAATATTATTTCATTAAATCCATCATTAGAAACGTCACCAACTTTAATAGCATTAATCTGATTGTTAAAATTTTTTTGCCAAACAATATCTGGCATTTCATTTACAAATTGTATTAATTGGAGTAAGCCATTTTTAGTACCAACCAATAATCCATAAATAGGTATTTTATCGTTAGGTAATTGTAAAAATCCAAAAGAACACGCTGTTACCCACGAATCATAATAAAATGTATATTTTGGCTCTTTTGCCTTAACATCTTTAAAAATTTTTAGAGTTTTATCCTCACTCCCAAAAATAAGTTCAATAATTCCATCTCTTGTGAAATCTCCTGCTATACAACAAATAATCTTTTTAGAGGCTCTATATCGCATTACTCCTACAAGCTTTTGTTTTTCGGGATTTAATTTTAAAACCATAAAATTACCATCTCCGGCTCCTACTAGGACTTCATCGCAACTATCTCCATCAAGATCCATAGTATAACTACATCGAACCCATCCATCAAAGACTCTGGAATCAATGATATTATTTTCATCATCCATTAAGTAGAGGGTTTTATCATGACCTCCAAAAACATAAAAATGAGTATCAGTACATTTCAAAATTGAACATGTTAATACTGCATCAGGGCATTCGAACGTCCAGTTCAGCTGATAACGTTTCCTTAACATGATTTCAAAAGATTCCTTTCAATTATAGAAATTTTCATGATAATTAAAATAAATTTACATATCTACTCTTTTAAGAATTTTCCTTACTATTATTAAATGATTAGTGTAAATCAAAAAAATAAATAAAAATATAAAAAAAAAATTAAGTTTAAAAAGCTAACTGAGCATCTGATGGGCTGTATGTGCCTGTACCAGTAATCTCATACGTGATTTCTAATTTATCTCCAATCTCTAATACATCTACTTCCCATTTTAATGTATCTGATCCTACCTCATCAGTGATTTGTGGTTGCATTGAATAACTACCGTATTCAAACGAATCTGGAACTTTGTCAAGTAAATTGATATGGTATAACCTCGACTCACCAATATTCTCAAGGGTTATAATGATTTTGTAGCTTCCTAAATCACCAATTGGGACAACTTCTTTTCCAATTCTGAACTTTCTACGAATGTGTTGAGCTTCGACAATAGGAACTTCTGGTTTAAATTCTAATTCTTGACTAATCGGAAAGGTATTTGCGAGATAAGTTATTTCAGAACTAAAAGTTGACTCTCTAGCGGGATTGATAGAATGTATTGGATATTCAAATTCTAATTTCGATTTGGGTTTAAACATACCAGTACTACTGTCCTTTAGGTCTTGAAGATCAATTTTAAATACATTACCTTCAAAACTGACAGCACCGGGAGCTACTTCAACTTCTGCTCCATCCCACAATATTTTAACTTCACTTGCTTTTGGTGGCTGATATTCTTCTGAAAAATTTTCTTGCACTACAGTTACTTCATTAAGAGGAGCAGAACCATTATTTTCCATTTTAATTTTAGCAAATACATCCTTAGTTCTATAAGTAGGAACTTCTGTAATGTTGTATTCCATTAATCCTGTAATACTTCCAATCTCTAATATAACATCTGCGAGAGTAACTGATCCATTAACAATGGTTTGGAAATCAGGCATAACTCTAAATTCTAATTTCTTTCTGAAAGTTGGATAATCATCACTTTCATACTCCCATTTAGTGGAGTGCCATTGGGCACCACTTGGTAATAATGGTACATCATTAGGATCAATATCTACAAATTTTTTCGCTTCATTATCCGGCGAATAGACATCAGCATTGAAGAGCTGAATAATAAAATCGGAAGAATTATCAAATACAAGTTTACAATCAAATACACCTGGTTCCTCGTCTCTCTCAACTGTATCAACATAGAATTTATTTCGAGTATAGGCATCGAATTTACCTATCGCTAATCCTTCAGCAAAGGACGAAGCACCCTTATAGGTTATTTCAATAGTTCCAGTTCTTCTTTGTTTTATATCTGATACTAATATACTACATGTGAATTTAAGCATTACAGTGTATTCAGGGCGTAATTTATCGATTGTCCATACGATCTGACTACCCTCAACCTCTGCCCTTCCTTCGGTTGTGTCTCGAATCATTGGATTTGTAAATTCTTCCGGAATATTTTTTACGACTCTGATGTTAGAGATGGGTTTATTAAAAAGACTTCTAAGGGCAATCGCAAAAGTAACCGTATTTTCCTTATCAATTGAAATCCCGAAAGACTCTAATTCACTCTCGACGAGAGTTCCACCATCTTCCCAAGTTTCTCCTTTATCATCATCTTTATCTAAAACTTCAGGTTCGTCTGGTTCCGGTTTTGTTTCCGGTTCTGGTTGTGGTTTTTTTTTTGTATTTTTTTTAGTAGCCTTCTTTGTCTTATCTTTTAATTTTAATAATTCCGATTCTAAATCATTAATGTTTAGTACTTCATCCGCATTTGGCAACGTGCAAATAAACTCTTTAGCCAAAAGGAGGTTTTTAACACCCTTTTTTATTTGGAATTCTCTCGTATCAATGTTATCTGGAGAGCTAGTCCCCAGTTCTCTTATTGATATCTCCTTAGACTTTAGGTCTGTACTACCTATGTTCTCAAGTGAAATGTCAATATCCCATAATCTGTCGACAGAACTTGGATTTTCGATGTTAAGCTTCCCATTAAAGTCAAAAGATTCAATATTTGCTCCATGATCTTGTTTTACATCAACACCTTCGATAATTTTAACTAATGCAAGTAAACCCTCTCGATTTCCATCTTTTAACAGGATACTTCCTTCAAGTTTCCCTGTATCCTCATCATATGTCTCAATAACAGGAGTCGATGAATCTCTGTCTATTAATTCAACGCGCCCTGTGTCCATATCCTTACGTTTTAATGCATTTGCAATAATCTCTTCATCTCCTTTAGTGTCATCCCAACCTTTTTTACTCGTTTTTGTTGTGGTTTTTTTGTTATCTTTTTTTCCCATAATCTATTACCAAAAAAGTTTCTGTGTTAAAGGATTTGAATTTATTTAAAATTTAATAAAAATTAATCGTATTAAATAGTTCAACTGCAATCTTTAAAAAAATTACTTCTTTTAAAAACTAAATTAGAAGATTTTTGTTTCTAATTCCAATTCTACTAATTTTTTTGTATCTATATTAACTAAAGATTTCTATCTATCCACTTCTTTTCAATAATTTTAGAGATTAGCCGCTTCATGTTTCAAAAGCCACTCTTTTCTCCATATTCCACCAGCATAACCAGTCAGAGATCCATTACTACCAATAACGCGATGACATGGAACAATAATGGCTAATTTATTTTGTCTATTTGCATTTCCTACAGCTCTGGTGGCGTTTGGATTCCCAATCTTTGATGCAAGATCTTTATAAGAGGTAGTTTCTCCATAACGAATCCTAATCAATTGATTCCACACTTTTTTTTGAAAATCCGTTCCTTGGAGTTTTAATTTCACAGAGAAAACTTTCTGTTCTCCCCTAAAATAATCATCGAGCTGTTCGATACATTCTTTCAAGTAAGGAGGAATTTCAGTGTTATTAGTAGGTTTTTTTTCGATGAAATCTATAGAAAAAATCTTGTTGTTTCCTCCAACAATTCTAATGTATCCTATTTCCGAGGTATAATACCCATGATCAGTTTTACTCATATTAAAGACCTAGTGATGGTTTTATCTGTTGGTACAAAATTTTCCAGGAGGACTTCCATGCTCTTTGATGAATGCGTCTCGAAAACCGCTAATAGATTTAACTCCACTTCGGTAAGCTGCTATCGAACAATTTTTTCCTTCCACGATCATTTTTTTTGCATTAGTAATACGTAACCTTCGATGGTATGCTATTGGTGTAATCTGAAAATGAGATTTGAAATATCTCCTAATGGTGCTTATGTTAACTCCAGCTACCTTAGCAAGTTTGATTTCGTTAATTTTAGTGTGTTTTGATTGTTTTATGTAAGTCATAAGCCATTCGGGTGTTATATATGGGAAGAATTCTGATTTACATCGTTTACACCCCCTGAATCCAGCTGTGATTGCTTCTTCACGTGTTTTAAAAAACATTATATTTTTTATAAAAGGCTTTTTTGCTTTACAAGAGGGGAGACAATAGATCTTTGTTGTTCTTACTCCAACAAAAAATTCTCCATCATAAGCGGCATTTCGATTTAATGTCGCTTCAAGCATTTTTTCATAAGTTACTACCATAATTGGTGATAAACCTCTATCTTTTTGAGAAATTCTTCTATAATTGTTAAATTATCTCCATTAGAGCGAAAACTGCATAAGTTTCAATCAATTTTACTTAAATATCTATCACTAAACTTATTATTTATACTTTCCGCCGATTTTCGAGCAAATAAGATTACACCCGCGATTGTAGGTATAAGAAATAATTTGATTTGAACAATATGATCATGACTTATTATAATAAAACACCATCAAAAGCTTTTCCACACCAATTTTTACCAAGAGTTAGTAAATGCAATATTTGTTGTGTACAACAGAACCTTCAATTTGAGTTAATGGCTTACACCTTTTTATATATATAATTTAAATTGTCAAAAAAGGAGAAAAAAAAAAGTAATTATTTGTATTCTTGTCTTTCTTTTTTATCGGGAAGAGCTACACCATATATACCACCGATGAGCATTAAAACAAGATCAATATACGCAGTGCCATTTAGATAAATTATTTCTATATATCCATAACCTTGATCATAAGAAAATATAGGGATAAAGTTACCAATTAAACCTCCTATCGCAGCTATTAATAGAATTGTGTATCCTACTTTGTTTCCTCTAAGGAGTATCACAGAGCTAAATATAGCCATAAAAGCCCATAATATTGTTACAATCGCATTAATGTATCTAAAAACCGTTGATTCATCCGTACCATAATAATAAAGACGCGATATCATTAATCCATATAATAGAAGAATTGCTCCACCAAGTAAACCCATTCCTGCAATTACTTTACGTCTATCTATCTTAGGGAAAATTATATTTCTACCACTTACATTAGCCATTAATTTCGCCTTAAATTTTTGTTTGAAAGTTACTTAAAATTGAAATCCAATTTTAAAAATTATACTAATTTAAAGTTAATATCAAACATAATATTTAATAATTACTTTTTTGTCGATTTTCTGTCAAATTATCTTGAAATGAGGATTAAGATTATATCATTTACATTACAACCTGTTAAGCCTGTAATTATTTCACTCTCTAAAGCTTTGAAAAGTGTATTAGAATCGTTATTGTTTAAAAAAATATTCAGATCTATCTTTTGGTTTTTTATTTGGTTAACTACAAAATTATCAATCAATGCCCCCATAGCTTCGCTGTTACCATCAATACCATCAAAATTTGCCCCAATAACCAAAAAATTTGTTTTATATTCCTCTTCTTTAATTTGATTGAGAAAACTTAATAACATCTCTTGATTTCTACCACCTATTCCCTCTCCTTGAATTGTTACCGTTAATTCTCCAGTACCTACTAACGCTTTTTTACAATTTTCATTATGTAATATTAAGTCACCAATCGTTTGTGAAACATTGTTGTTTAGAAACACTCCATAGTCTTTTGCTTCACCCATTATTTCACTTGAAAAATAAATCACATCAAATCCCTCTTTTTTTAAAAAAGGTAAAATCTCCTGTATGCCTGATTTAACACTCCCTATTAAATAATTTTTAACTCTAGCAAAACACCGATGGTCCAGTCTAGGGTTTTCTAATGCAAAGTCAATTAAGCCCGCTTCTAAAGCTTTTTTAGTTGAGAGAGGAATTTTATTAAGTAGTTTATATTTTTTTACAATTTCAATAGCGTCGTTAAATGTAGTGGTGTCAGGAACAGTAGGGCCAGACGCGATAAAATCTAAGTTATTTCCTATTACATCTGAGATGATTAATGAAATTAATGTAGCTCCACTTGAATTATATAATTTTTTCGCAAGATTTCCTCCTTTAAAATCAGATAAATGTTTGCGAATCGTGTTAATCTCATAAATTGAAGCTCCGGAGGCTATAAGTAGTGAGTTGATTTCTTGTAAATCCTTCAGGGAAATATTTTTTTTTGGAAGAGGTAAAAGCGCAGATCCACCCCCGGAGATTAAAAAAATAATTAAATCTTTATCATGAGATTTCTCAATGATTTCTACCATTGCTTTTACTCCATTTAATCCATTTTCATCAGGTATGGGATGTGACGCATAATTTATAGCAATTTTACTACTTTTAAAATCATCAATCTTTACAGAGCCATCTGGAATATTGATAATTCCTTCAATGTTTGTAATATGGGCTTCCCAAAGAACTTTTTCTAGTTCTGAAGCCATTTCCCCAGTAGCCTTGCCACCACCAATAATATATAGTTTATCGAAATTGTCTAGATTATATTCTTCATTTAAGATCATTAACTTATTATTTTCAACTTTAATTGCCTTTTCAATCAAATTCTTAGGTCTCACTGCTGAAATTGAAATTTCAAGGGCTTGTAAGGCAATTTTTCTCAAATATAATTGTTCTTTATCAAGTTTGCTAGTAAGAAGTTGGGTAGCATTTTTAATATACAAAAAATATCCGCCTTATTTGTTTATCTTTAATTGCGTTTTACCAGTAATATATTATTAGAATAAATTTATTACTTAGTGAATTACTAACTATTTTATCTGAATTTTAAATATTATTTCAAAATCACATGGTCTTGAGTATTGATGTCTGAAACGGAATATGATATTGCAATTATAGGCGCTGGCCCAGGAGGATACCATGCAGCAATAAGAGCTGCTCAATATGGAGCAAAAGTTGCATTAATTGAGAAAGACAAACTCGGAGGTACTTGTCTAAACATTGGATGCATTCCTACCAAAGCTTTATACGCATCAGCTCAATTAATTGAAAAAATAAAAGATTTCGATGAGTTTGGGTTAGAGATTAAAGATTTTACTCTCAATTTTGAAAAAGCAGTTGAACGGAAAAATAAAGTTGTTGATGATTTAGTTGCGGGTATTGCTGCGCTAGAAAAAGCTTGGAAAAATGATGTATTCTATGGACATGGCAGTATTCTTGGAGGAAACACAACTTCTGGTTTTGTAGTCTTAATCAAGGGAGATAATACCAAGCAAATAAAAGCTAAAAAAGTGATAATTGCTACTGGTTCTTCACCAGCTTTAATCCCCGCATTTAACATTGATCATGAAAGAATATTATCAAGTGATGATATTTTACATCCAGATTTTAAAGAACTTCCTAAAACAATATTGATTATAGGAGCTGGAATAATTGGGTGTGAATTTGCGAATATATTCGCAGCATTTGGGTGTAAAGTGACTATGCTTGAATTCCTTCCTTCACCTATTGCAACAGAAGAGCCGATGATTGTGAAAGAACTAATTAGAAAATTTCAGAAACTTGGAATTGAATTTTTCTTTTCTCAAAATGTCCTATCTGTTGTTAATACTGGTATAGGGGTGAAAGCTACTACATATTCCGCATCTGTTCCTAAAGATAAAATAGAAGATGTTGAGAAAAATATTTTTGAAGCAGATTTATGCTTGGTATCAATTGGGAGAGTAAAGGATTCGAAAGATCTAGGATTAGAAAAATTAGGAATAGAAACAAGCCGTGGAGCAATTAAATGCAATAGTAGAACCCTGGAAACTTCTGTCAAGGGAATATATGCCATAGGTGATGTAACGGGAGGATTGATGCTAGCTCATGTTGCATATTATGAAGCTGATGTTGCCGTGGCTAATGTTTTAGACAGTATCGGAGGTTTTCCAGTCAAACCGATTAATACCGATTATAAGGTGGTACCTTCTACAATATTTACCTCTCCAAATATTAGTTCTGTAGGTTTAAGAAGGAAAGCCGCAAAAAATAGTGGTTTTGATGTACTAATGGGACTATTTTCATATAAATCTCTAGGAAAAGCAAAATGTATGGGAAAAATTGAAGAAGAAGGCTTCCTTATTACTTTAGCAGATAAAAAAACTCTAAAAATTATTGGAGCCTCCTGTATTGGTGTAGAAGCCCCTGAATTGATAGCAGAACTCAGTCTAGCAATAAAAAATGATTTGACCATCCATAATGTAGCAGAAACAATTCACTGCCACCCCACCATATCGGAAATGGTTAACGAGGGATGTGAAGCCGTTATAGGCAAAGCTATTCATAAAAAAGGAAGACCATTACATCTCTAATTAATGTAATTATTAATTATCGATCAATATATTGTATCCTAAAAGAGGCGAGATTGCCTCCTTTTATATTGATCACTCTATAAGCACCTGCTTTTTCAGGATGTTTATAACTACCTAATCCTAATGCGGGAGTTTGAACAACAAATGGACCGTTATTTTTTATGGATTTTGGATCGGTAAAGATTTCAGAGTAATTATCATAATAAATGGCTGCTGGGTTTTCAATTTTTTTCAATTTAAATGGAGGGGCATCATAAACACTGGTCTTAAATTCTCCAGGATCTCCTAATCTAAATTCTTGGTCGTCATGCGTATGTCCGCATAATGTTATTACTGTGAAATTTTTGCAAAATTCAATTAATTTTTCCCAATTAGAAGAAACTCCTCCAAATTTCACATTAAAAATCCCATCAACACGCGCAGAAGAGAGAGGCTTTCCCAACTTCTTAAGTAGGGATTCTTTAAACTCACTTATCATGTTCTTAACAAATCGCGCCCCCTTTTTCTCAAACAAATTAATTTTAAATTTTTTAACACCTGTATTTACTGGAGGTCCATGTAAAAAGAGAAATATATTTGTATTTTCATTGACTTTAGTATTTATTAGATTTTCAAGATATTTAATCTGTTTATATGAAACTCCCGTAACAGAAGGATGCCCTTTTAGCAAATCTCTAAGATTTCTAAAGGAATCAGGACCACTATTTAAAATTATGAATAAATTATTTCCAAGACTTAAAGAAAAGTCATAAAATGCATTTACCTCTGAGAGATACCCTTTTAAAGCTAAAGGACTTTTTGATATCGCCGAGATCGGGGAGGCAGAAAATAACTCATTCAATGCTATTGCTTCAGAAGCCTTCAAACCGATTTTTTTGTACATTTCACCCCACGTCAAATCATAATGAAATGGTCTGTAATCATGATTTCCTAGCGTAGTAAAAATTGGGCAATTTAATTCTTCTCCTCTCTTGACTCCTTTATATTTTTCTTCGCTTGGAGTATTTAAAATTATTTTTTTAAACACCTGCCAGTTACTATTCTCATATTTGAAATCTGTCAGTTTTCGAAGTTTTTTTGATAACTTACTCAACACTGTATAATCAATAAGATCACCCGTTAATACAATGAAGTCTAATTCATTTCTGTATACCTTTCTATTTGAGATTTTTATGAATTTTCTAAATTGATTATTAGGGTTAATTAAACGACGTCTCAAAGGAGTTTTAATGTCAGAGAAAACTTCTTTAATTGTTGTTGTCTTTATGCCTAACTTTAATTTCTTTTTCACAGTTTTTATAAAACTATCAACACCTTCCTTAATTGAAGATTGAGTCCAATTTTTAACAATACCATATATCCTATCGTTCCGTTCTGCCACATGTAAATCGGTTGCATGAATAAAAGTAAAGTTTTTCCATTTTTGTTTAGATATAACAAGGGAATGATAATTTATTCGGTCATCTCCACATTTAATATCAAACATGACAAACTGTCGTAATTTTAGAAATTTTAGAACTTCTTTACTTAAGCTAAAATCAATACTAACTTTATAAAACTTGTTTAAGCCTTCAAATACTCGATTTTTTACCAAATATTCTTGAGGGGTAGATTCATTAATGTAAGAGATATTGTGAATTTGCGTTAGTGAAACTCCCTTAATATCTACTATACTTGGAGTAATAGGTTTACCTCGATACAGATGAGCTTTTAATTGTTTTAGTTGGTCAAATTTGCTCTCTTTTTCTTGTTTTGGAGGTTGATAATCTTTATCCTTCTTTTTCTGTTTTTTATAAGCTCTTCTTTCTTTCCGTCTTGCCCAAAATCCTTTTTCTTTTTTTTTTGGAATTATTTTGTATGACCATATATAGTCAAATAAGGGAGTTATAAAAAGATTTTTATCAATAGATTCTTGAAACCTTTCGGGATCCAGAATATCGCTAATATAAAGTAAGATTGTCTGAAAATCTTTACTTTTTAATTTCCTATCAATCTTTAGAATTTCAGGATTTCCTAGGTTGGGGCTGATAAGAATGGTTTTTCCAGTTCTTTGAATTTCAACTGTATTCAATATATATTTTTCTCTCTTTACCGATAATAATAATACATGAATTGCGAATTTTTAAACTATTATTACTAAATAATCGAGATTTAAAAATATAATTAAGTCTATTATAATGAAAGTCTCAAAATTAGGAGTTTGATTAATTGTTTATTTTATAGCGATCTTGATTCTATTCTACCATAAACTTATTTCAAGATATCTTCTCTTCCGGATTCTTCCATCTAAGGAGATGCTAAATTTATAAATATTATATTGTCCCCACGAATCACGATGTCCCCAAGATCTTCATGTTCTTCTCGGATATTCCCCTCATCATCTTGGTACTCAAAAAGTTGACGGGCATCTTCTAGGTAGACGTTCAAATGCTCGTCGAAACTATTCAATTTAGCTCTAAACAGGCGATTCCGCTTCACTTTTATAAGAATTACTTTATTAATTGAAGATTTTAAATAATCTATAGGCCGATTCATCTGACGACGTTCCATATTTCAAAAACTCGAAAAAAACAATTTTAATAAAAAAAACTATTATAACTAGAAGTAAAAAAATACTAATTAAAACCTTTTGTTTATTTGTTTGTTGATATTGAAGTGATTCATAAATTTTAACCTGAAAAACCTATGATAGAATTGTCTAAAGAACTACATGGGGATAAAGAAAAGGAAATATTAAATTATATTTCTGATGTTAGACTCATCAATATATTTGACAATATCAAAGTAAAATTATATAATGTCTTGAATTTGAAATATTTAAAATTTAAATCAAAATAAAGGATTATTATAATAAATCTTAAAATAAAATAAAAAACCAGATAGTCTTTTCAATAAATTAGAAGGCTCGTGGCCCAGTCTGGATAAGGCGGCAGCCCCCTAAGCTGATGATTGAGGGTTCAAATCCCTCCGAGCCTGCCATTTTACCATTTAAACCTTTAAAAAATACAAACGTTTTTCAAGATAATGAATGATAACTATGTTACCAGTCTATCTTACCTTGAGTTAGCTGTAAAACCACGATACCCAAAAATTCCCAAGTCACATGTTAATTCCCACTTTAAGTAATTAATTAAAATTACAAACCAAAAACAAATTATGGAAGATTTACTACTAGAAATTATAGATATTATAAAGTGTCTTCTTGAAGGTTTAAAAGAAGAGGTACAAATTGAGCATACAAAAGTTCGAAGTTTTTCTAAATGCCCAGAGTGTGGAGAAAAAATTAATGATGGTTACTTTAAATTAACTAAAAATTCTACAAAGTCAGTTATTCTCAGGTATGATACATTTCATGACATGGATATTCATCTTACTTATAATCAAGAGTATGGCGCAACAGATAAGGAATTAAATAAGTTGTTACAAGAAAACGGTAAAAAAAACCCTCGAGATCAGTTAAGTATTGATGAAATTGAGGCTCAAATCAGCAAATATTCAATTGAAAAACTCGGTCGAGTAATTAAAACAATGTTTATAGATTGACATTCATTGAAACAAAAAAATCTACAGAATTTAAAGTGATTATAAAAAACACAGTAAATTCATCATGCTTTTGCCAGAAACTAATCGAGTTTGATTAATTAGATTTGTCTTATTTTAAATACGTTCAAATTTATTGATAATGGAATCGGAGTCCCAGATGATAGAAAAGAGATTATATTTAAAAAAGGGAGTAGAAAGTTAAAGGGAGACAAAGGAATGGGATTAGGACTCTCCTTGGTTAGCAAAATCATTAGTAGTTTTAATGGTAAAATTTAGGTTAAAGATAAAATTGAAGGAGATTATAGAAAGGGTAGTAATTTCATTATAGAGTTGCTAATTAAAAAAAAATGCATTATTGCAGCATTTAATTAACTTATATCCTCTTTTTAAGCCAATCTTCCTTAAAAATGCAATATTTATAATCATCCACATACACACCATCAATATATGCATGATTTTTTAATGTGGCTTCCCGAATCATCCCGATTTTCTCAACACACCGCCAAGAACCTATATTAGGACTGAAAATTGAGGTGATTATTTTGTTTAAATTTAGTTCCATAAAGCCATAATTTACAAGTAATTTTCCTGCTTCTGTAGCTAAACCTCTATTCCAATATTCTGGTTCTCCTATCATAAGTCCAATTTCTGCTCTACGATTTATCCAATCATTATCATTAAGTTCAGCAAATCCGATTGGTTTTTTGTCTTCTTTATGCCAAATCTCAAAAATAATTCTCTTATTTAGCTTGGCATCCTCGATAACTTTTTTTTGTTCTTCAGAAGTTATAGGTATGACATTCCTTGAATATTTCCGGACTTTTGGATTGTTTTCCCATTTTACATATATATCTACATGCTCTGTGTTAATGGGTAAAAGATTAATAGAATTTCCTTCAATAAACGTGTTTACTAACTCTGATTTCAATTAACTAAATCCTCCATAAAATAAAATACAAATTGGAATGATATTAAAATGGGTTGTTTATAATTTCAACCAATCTTCTTTGAGAAGTGAATAACAATAAGTATCCACAAATTCCCCTTCAATAAACGCATCTTTTTTGAAAACTGCTTCACGAGTAAAACCAATTTTTTCAACACACTTGTAAGAACCTTTATTTGGAGAAAATATATTAGCATAAAGTTTATTAAGATTCAATTCATTAAACGCATACTCTACAATTAATTTAGAAGCTTCGCCGCAAATATTTTGTCTCCAATAGTCAGGTTCTCCAATAATCATACCTAGAAATGCTTTTGTGTCATACCAGTTTATATCATTTACTCCGCATTCCCCTATTATTTTCTTATCTTTTTTATGCCAGATTTCAAAATCAATATTCTTCTTTGTTCGACCCTCTGTCGGCTCTAACCATTTTTTTATTTCCTCAGGTGTTCTCGGTATTATATTTCGAGCATAAATTCTCACTTTAGGAAGATTGTGCCATTTTACATAAATATTAATACTCTCTGAATTAAGTGGTAACAGATCTATTTGTTCCCCTTCAATAAAAGGGCTAATTTTATCTGCATCCATATTTTTCTCACATGTAATGAACTTTAATACTTTAAGTATTTTCCTTTAGCCAATCTCTTTTAAATAATGAAAAATAATGCGCATCGACATATTCTCCATCAACATATAGCTCATCTTTCAGGACAGCTTCTTTTTTTAATCCAAGTTTTTCACCGGCACGAAGATATCTACTGTTTGGGTTAAAAACGCCCGCTTTAATTTTATGTAAATTCAGTTCTGTAAATCCATATTTGATCAACAGTTTTGCTGCTTCACCAACTATCCCTTTGCCCCAATAATCTGGTTCTCCAATGGTGGCCGAAATCTCAGCATTACGGTTTAACCAGTTGATGCCGAAATATCCAATACTACCAATGGGGCGCTTATCTTTCTTATGATATATAATAAAGAATACTACATTTCTCGCAGTTCGCTCTGGAACGGGTTCGAACCATTTTTTTATCTGTTCAGGTGTAGTGGGTAAAGCCCATCTTGCATAATGACGGACTTCTGGATCATTATTCCACCGAACAATAAGGGGGATAAACTTGGAAACTTGAGCAATTAGGCTTATTCTTTCCCCATCTATGAAGGGAAATATCTCCTCGTCCTCATTTTCTTCTTTCTGTGTTTCTGTCAATTTTAATCAACTACATCTAAATTTTCTTAAACTATTTAAGTATTCCTTTCTAACCACTCCTCTTTAAATAGTGCAAACTTATGTTCATCTGCATACTTTCCATCTACATAAATTTCTTCTTTTAGAACTGCTTCTTCTTTAAATCCTAATTTCTCAGCAGCACGAAGTGATCTCTTATTTGGATCGTAAACTCCACAATAAATCTTATGCAAATTTAATTCTGTAAAGCCATACTTTATAACAAGTTCTGCTGCTTCTCCTGCTATTCCTCTTCCCCAGTATTCTGGGAAACCAATTAAGGCAAAAATATTGGCATTACGATTTAACCAGTTAATACGGCTTAATCCTACATTACCGATCGGTTTTTTATCTTTTTTGTGATATATTATAAATATGATAAAATCTATAGCACCTCTCTCTGAAGCGGGTTCAAACCATTTTTTCACATTTTCGAGAGTATTTGGCCATACATTTCTTGCATAATGGCGAACTCGCGGATCATTAGACCATTTGCATAATAGATTTGCCCATTTAGAATTTGAAGCGACTAGATCAATAGTATTTCCTTCAATAAAAGGAAAAACGCCCTCTTCTGTTTTTTCATTAACTTCTGTCATATTAACCAAGTATCTTTTCTTTTTTTCGCTTTAACCAATCTTCTTTTAGTAAACAATACTTCTTTGTATCAACATATTCTCCATCAACATAGAATTCCTCTTTTTGAATTCCCTCAAGTTTAAATCCTATTTTCTCTGCTACTGACCATGAACCTATATTTTTAACAGCTACTCCACCATGTATTTTATTTAGATTTAATTCATTAAAAGCGTATTCTACAAGTAACTCTGTTGCTTCTGTTGCTATATTTTTATTCCAGTATTTAAGTTCCCCTATTAACACGTAAGCATTAGCCCATCCATTTATCCAGTTTATATGTCCTAACCCAATTTGTCCAATCGGTTTATTATCTTCCTTATACCAAATGTCAAGAGAAATTTGGGCCCTAAAACGTCCCCCAATTTCTTCCCGTCGTTTCTTCTCATCGTCTAGAGTTCTGGGGATAACATTCCGAGCGTACTTTCTAACATGAGGGTTATTTTTCCACCTCACATATGTTTTTGCAAGTTTAGAATTTCTCGGACAAAGATCGATAGTCTTTCCTCTAATGAAAGGAATAGCCTCAACCTTATCGTTTTTTTCTGAATCTTTCTCTTTCTCATTCTCTTTTTTATCCACTTGTACCCCTCCAATCTTTTTTGAATATTACATAACTCAACTTATCAACAAATTTACCATCATAGAAAACCTCTTTTTCAAGCCGAATCTCAAAATTAAAACTATTTTTTTCAAATACTCGAATGGATGCTTTATCAGGAGCTAAGATCTCAGCACTTATTTTATGTAAATTGAGTTCATTAAACCCATAATTCACTAATAATTTTACCCCTTCTGATGCAATTCCTTGTCCCCAATACTTTAATTCGCCAATCATGAGAAATATTAAGGCAGATCTATTGTACCACCCAATTCGAATGAAGTCAATAAAACCTATAGGAATATTATCTTTTTTATGCCAGATCTCAAAAAATATATCTTCTTTTACCTCCTGTTTTTTCGGTTCAAGCGATTTTTTCATTTCTTCAACAGATTGAGGTATTGGATTTATAGAATATTTTCTATTTTTAGGATCATTCTTCCATTTTGTATACAAGTTTGCATGCTCAAGATTCGCAGCAGTTAAATTAATTTTTTCTCCTTCTATAAACGGGAATGCTTTACATTCTTTTTTTTCAGTCATTTCTTAATTTGCCAATTATATTTGATATAATTTTAAAATGAGAGATTCAATATTATTTTTATTATCTTTAATAATAGAGGTATGAAAACCTAATTTCTTTTAAAATTTATACTTTAATTTAAAAAAAAACTTTAATGTCAAACAACACTCACCCGACAAAAATAACTTGGCTC
>CAZRBD010000024.1:24914-35757 GCA_964598265.1 uncultured archaeon | reverse complement strand
GGGGAAAAAAAGCTAAGCAAAGTCAGACGATTCCAAATTGGGTTATTATGAAGAGCGGTGGTAAAGTAAGAAATAGCCCATATTCGAGGAGATTTTGGAGAAATTCAAAGTTAAAATGTGATTAAAAACATAAATTAATAGAATTTATATCTAAATTGAAATATTATGGCAAAAAAAGAACAGGAAATTAATTTAGACAATTTAGAAAAAGAGTTGGAAGAGTCGGAAGAAGAAATTGTCGAAGAAATCGAAGAATTCGATCTGGATGAAATTTCTGAAGAAGATGAAATAAGTGAAATCTTTGAAGAAGAAATAGAAGAAGAACTGGAGGTAGAGGAGGGACCAAAGGAAGAGATCATTGATGAGAGAATATATATAGTTCCTCTTGCAAAAGCTCGGAAAGGCTCTAGAAATACAAGAGCTAAAAAAGCTATTCGATATCTTAGAGAGTATATGTTTCGCCATTTCAAACCTGAAACTTTAATAATTTCTCAAGAAGTTAACGAATTTATATGGAAGCGTGGTATACAGAAACCTCCACGAAAATTAAAAATAAGAGCCACTAAGAATATCGATGGACTCGTAGTGGTATATCTTGGTTAAAGTTTTAAAAATTCTAACTGATTTTAATTCTAATTTTTCGATTCAAAATATAAAAGTATTAGAACTTGATGCATTAACCGGATGAATATATGACAATTATTAAGGCAAAAGTTTTTGGCCAAAGTGTAGTAGGGGTATATCTTGCTTCTAACAGTTCCTTTGCTCTTTATCCTCCCAGGACGTTAGAACCATTGCTTCAAAAATTTAAAGATTGCTTAAAAAAACCTTTTTATCCACTTACTATAAATAATTCTAATCTCTTAGGAGTATATATAGCTTCAAATAAATATGGGATAATTGTTCCTCACATTATAAGAGAAGATGAACTCGATGATTTAAAGTCATTTGTAAATGGATCAACTCAAATTGGGGTTTTAAAGTCTATTGATAATGCTTTTGGAAATCTGATATTATGTAATGATAAGGGAGCAATCGTCAGCTCGTTCTTAAAAGCTTACAGAAATAAAATCGAAGAGATCTTAAATGTTGAAACTGTAGTTTATGAATTTGCTAATTATTATCTACCAGGTTCAATATCATTAACAAATAATAAAGGATGTCTTGTTCATCCTCTCTCTACAGATGAAGAAGTTGATTACATAACTTCCATTTTGAAAGTTAATGAAGTAGATGTCTCAACAGTTAATCGTGGAATACCATATTTGAACTCAGGAGCGATAGTTAACGATAAAAGCGGAATTTTCGGAGAAGATTGCACAGGACCTGAATTAATGAGATTAACTTCAGTGTTAAATCTCTAATCTCCTGATTTTGTAGAGAAAAAAATTAAAAAATAGCAAAATTTAATACAATTTCCCTACTTTTCTAATATTATAACTATTTGCTAATTTAAATCAACGTACAATTGAAATTTCTTATCATGTCAACAATTAATATTTATAGGATTATAGGGAACTACAAAAAGAATCATAAGAAGTATTTATTCAGAAAAGAAGTTCGAGCCTTAAAAGCAGAAGATGCTCTTGAAAAGGCTTTTTGCCTAATCACATCTATTGGGATACTTCGACGCCAAATAACTATTCAGGAGATAAAAGAAATTACAGTAGCAGAATCTCAAAACTATCTTATACGAGAACTATCAGAATTAAAATAAAATACAGTTTAATTTATTAACATGCAATCTTCTCAAGAGTACCAAGAACAGGCATTGAAATTTCGTTATTTAAAAGAACAAAGAGATATGTTTCAAAACCAACTAGAAATAATAAATGCTTCACTTGGAAACGTACTGAATACAAAGAAAACATTAGAAAATTTAAAACAAGGGGTAAATGAAGGGGATGAAATTTTAGTCCCAATCGGAGGATTAGTTTATATCAAAGCTGATATTAAAGAAACTAAAAAAGTTTTACTGGGTGTAACTCAAGATATTATAATCGAGAAGAATCTAGATGATGCACTCGAATTTCTAGCAAATTTGATAGAACAACACAATAAGCAATTACAGTTTCTAGCAAAACAATTACAAAACTTAGAAATCAACTTACAAGAAGTTTCTCAGCTCTTACAAAGAAATAATTTGCAAAGTTAAGTATATTTTAGACTTCTTTATACTATTAACTTTAATTCTGGAATCTAAGGAGAAATAAATGCTCGAAAAATTAAAAAGTGGATTTTCTTCTTTTGTTAAGAGAACTCTAACTGAGAAGAAGTTAGATAATGCGATCGAAGATTTACGATTATTATTGATAAGTAATGATGTAGCTCTTGATACATCTGATGAGATATGTAATCAAATTCTTGAATCATTTAAAGGTGAGCAATTAAGTAGATTTACATCGATAAAAAAAGTGTTAATTGAAACATTAACAAAAGTAATTACTGAAATTTTAACACCCGATAATGAAATTGATTTACTCACTGAAATTAGAAAAAAAAAAAAGAGTGAGCCTTATGTTATAGTGTTTCTCGGAGTTAATGGAACGGGAAAAACTACTACCATGGCAAAAATTGCTCATTTTTTAAAAATAAATGGATTCTCAATTGTAGCAGCAGCAGCAGATACATTTAGAGCAGCAGCCATAGAACAATTATCGTATCATATGGAAAAAGTAGGTATTCGCGTAATAAAACATGATTATAAATCAGATCCTGCTTCTGTTGCTTATGATGCTATTGAGCACGCAAAAGCAAAAAATATTAATGTAGTTTTAATCGACACTGCTGGGCGACAAGTGTCAGATTTTAACTTAATGAGAGAATTACAAAAAATATGTAGAGTTGCTCAACCAGATTTGATAGTTTTTGTGGGAGATTCATTAGCAGGAAACGATGCATTAAACCAAGCTCGCGAATTTAAAAAAAATGTTGGAATTGATGCTAATATTTTAACTAAACTGGATGCTGATGCAAACGGTGGTGCGGCTTTATCAATTTCTTATGAAACTAATAAACCGATCCTATTTATTGGTGTTGGCCAGGGTATAGAGGATTTAAAACCATTCGATCGTGAATTTTTTATTTCAAAAATTCTTGATGGAATATAAAAGGGTGCTTATTAGTTCCATTTTTCAACAACTTTTTATCCCACAGTGCTCTTATATAATTGTGTCAAGTTACCCGAAATATGAAAAATATTCACCAAAAGGCAAAAAGAAGAAACCTGGCATTTACACACGATTAGCCTATTTTTTCCAAAACGTAAGAAGAATTATGAAAATTGCGAATAAACCATCAAGAAAGGATTATTTTTTGGTTTTTAAAATTTGTGCCATCGGAATTGTGCTTTTAGGAGCTCTTTCATATGTAATTCAATTAATCTTTTCTGTCGCAATGCCAATTGCGGGTAGATAATTTGATTTTTATTGACATTTTTTAGTAAAAGTACACTACAGGATGCTCTGGTATTCTTATCTTATCTTCTTTATTTTTACAAGCAATGAATTTCATCTTCAAATTTATAGAAAGCGTGAGTAATCTTTTAGTTAATATTCCATCAATTATTAAAAATTGAGTTTCCTTAAAATTTTTGATTTTCTCAAAAAGTTCTCCTGTTGGAATGTTATATAATTCTTCAAGATTTTTGCTTAATCCAATACTATACCCAACTTTTATATTTTTAATTGCATCAAAAATTAGAGCATCATCTTTTACTTTTATTTTTTTTAAGATTTTTTTGAGTGATTGTTCATTAGACCCTATTGCCTCTTGAGCAATCTTTTGTCTTCCTTTTTTACTTTTATAAGGCTTCGCCGGTTTTTTATTTTGTAAAGCTTTTACCAACTGTTTTCTTGTTAATTCTTCGACTTCGTGTCCATTAGGAGCCCTAGCAACGTAGTCTATTTTGGCAACTTGTAAGAGTTCGTTAAGAATAATTGTTCCACCTCTATCACCGTCTAAGAAAGCGGTAACAGACTCTTTCTTCTTAGTTAATTTAATAACGGGCTTAGGGATCTGAGTTCCTTGAACAGCAATAGTATTTTTTATCCCGATTCTTAATAAATTTAAAACATCTGCGCGACCTTCTACGATAATAAGAGCTGAATTTTCATCTACATCTGGTCCCGCGGGTAATTTTTCGGAACCCCAAGATATAATCTCTCCCAGTTTAATATCTGTATCTATCTTTTCCTCTATTTCACTCTGTTCTAAAGATTTTTGATCCCATTCTTTTAGGAGTTCAGCGGCTCTCTCTATTATTCTCTTTCTTTTTGATTCCCTAACATCTCTAATTTCAATGAGAGAAATCTCGGCTTCACATGGTCCCACTCGAGAAACAGTCTCAACAGTAGCGGCTAATAACGCAGTTTCTTTCCTCGTCAATGAGGAGGGAATCTTAATGAAACCCTTAGAAATTCCCTCGCTAGATTCAGTTTCTACTTCAATTCTACCAATTCTTCCTGATTTCTGTAAATCTCTTAAATCAAGATCTAGAAGAAGACCTTCAGTTTGACCAAAGATAGCACCAACGATGTCTGATTTCTCTACGACGCCTTTTATATTAAATTTCACTTCAATAATGTATTTTGTAGTGAAATCTGATTGAGATGTAATTTTAATCACTTCCTTTTTAATTTGATTATAACGGTTTATTTTTCAAAGAATACAAATCAAAGGTAACCTAATTAAAGATAAGTAGAATCTAGTTCTATCAATTAGTAATACTTAATTAAAATTAATAAATCTTAATTGAAAATTTTTATGAATCTCTTAGTGTAAATTTGATGACTTTTAAACTTGAATTATAACTCTACTTCCAATATCTTATTTTAAGCCTAACCAATAAATTTGATCTTTTTGAATTAAATAATAATTTTATTATATTTTAATGAATTTTTTTGATAATTTTACTAATTTGATGATTTTTACAATGCATTTATATGATTGAATAGTTTAATTGATGTTTTAATTAATGATTTTAACTATTTATTATACTATATATTGATAAAATCGTACTAACTATTTATTTTTTGTCTATAATAAAAATTTTAATTTATTAATCTGAAATATTTGGTAAATTTTTTGTCTAATAAAAATTTTAATTTATTAATCTGAAATATATGGTTACTACAGTTCATGGAGAAAATTATAGTTTTTGGTGGAAAAGGCGGAACTGGTAAAAGTTCTATAAGTGCCGCTACAGCTCTTCTATTATCAGGTTTACTACCGAATAAAAAAATCTTACTAATCTCCTTTGATATTGCCCATAACATTAGTGATCTCTTTAAAAAAAAGATTGGTAACAAATTAACTCCTTTAACAGATAACCTCTGGGGTATAGAACCTGATCCACATATATATGCTGAAGATTATACTAAAGATTTAGTAAAGAAATTGAAAACTCTAATGGAACAAATGCCAATTGTCGGAAAATTACCACAAATTACTGATTTTATAAATACTACTTTTACTTCTGACTCAATTCCACTTGCTTTAAAAAATGCGATGTTCTTCCAGAAGATATTAGATGCTGAAGATGCAAATATTGATTCTATCCAATTTGATATCATTGTTGCTGACTTTCCACCTACAGGAAATATGATAGCATTGTTTGAAATTCCAGAAGATCAAGTAAAAGTCGTATTAAAATATTCACTGAATTTCTATAATTCAATTAAAGATCCGATAAGAAAATTCTCAACTGTGTTAAGAAATCTTATAAAACCTTTCGGTGATCATGAGAAAAGAAGGGAATTAGGTAAAGATATCTTTAATATGATAGTTGAATTAGAAGAACGTGGTGAAAGAATCACAGAATTAATCCATGAAATAGGATCACTTCGACTTGTTACTATTGCTGAAAAGCCAAGTTTTGAAGAAATTAAAAGAGCTCGAGATTTAACAAAAAAATACATTACTCTTGAAGCAGTTCATATAAATATGCTTATTCCTAAAGAATATGCCAAAACTTGCGAATTTTGTGGAAAAATCCACTCGCTCCAACAATATTATTTAAGTGGAATCATGGATGAATTTAAGAATCTTGAAATTTGGTGTTCGAGGAAACTTAAAGAAGAACCTTTAGGTTCAGAAGGTTTAAGAAAGCTGGCTTTTGAAATATATGGAGCTATTAGTGCTGATGAAATATTAAATCCAAAGTTGAAATAATTAAAAAAAAATAAAAATTATTAAATTAAGTTCCTTCGAGATATCCGTGGATATAATTATATTGCTCTTCAGTTAAGGTATCGATCTCCATACCCATTGTTTTAAGCTTTAAAAAACCGACTTTATTGTCGATATCAACTGGAACGTCAACCATACCTGGCTTCAACGTTTCCTTATTTTTGACGATATACTCAGACATTAGAGATTGTAGAGCAAAAGACATATCCATTATTTCACTCGGATGCCCTTCTGATAAGACTAAATTTGCTAATCTCCCTTTTGCTAATAGATATACTCTTTTACCATCTGGAAAAATTAGTTCTTCTACATTAGTACGAATAGGATTTATTTTCTTAGCATATTCGTATAACTCCTTTGTGGGTATTTCTACATCGAAATGCCCAAGATTAGCCAAAATAACACCTTCTTTGAGACTATCAAATATTTCCTTGGTTGGTGCTATTACATGCTTACATCCTGTTGCTGTAAGAATGATATCTGCGTCAGGAATTGCTTTTGTGATGGGCATTACTTCATATCCCGCAAATCTTGCTTGGAGAGCTTTTATTGGATCGACTTCTGTTACGATTACATTCGCTCCTAAACCTCTTGCTCTTAAAGCCATTCCAGAGCTGCAGTGACCATATCCTGCTACGATTATTTTTTTTCCGGCAAAGAGAACATGCATACCATAGATTGCTGAAATAATCCCTTGTCCTGTCCCTAATTCGTTATCAAATTGATTTTTACATCTTGCATCATTTACAGGAAATAATGGAACTTTTAATGCACCTTGTGCATCCATTGCCTTAAATCTCTTAACTCCCGTAGTAGTTTCCTCTTGACAACCAATTATTATTCCATCAGTAATTAATTCTGGAAATTCATTATGTGCTGTGATTATCATATCAGCACCATCGTCAATCAATATGTTTGGTTTTGCTTTCAAGCATTCTCGAATACACCAATAAAACTCTTCATCGGTATTTCCATGCCAAGCAAAAACATTTATTCCCTCTTCCACTAGTGCAGCAGATACGTCATCTTGAGTTGATAAAGGGTTACTTCCACACAAATACATTTCAGCCCCACCTGCTTTTAATGTACGTGCTAAAATTCCAGTTTCTTTTGTTATATGCAAACATCCAGCGATAGTAATAGCCTCTAATGGTTTTTCCCTTTGAAATCTCTCACGAATTACCTTGGAAATAATAGGCATCTTATTTTCTGCTAAATATAATGCCTCTTTTCCCTGAGAAGCTAAGTTTTCATCAGCTACTTTATAATTTACCATTTTTTCATCAAATAATTGATTTTATACTTTTAAATTTATTATTCAAAGAATATTAATTTTAAGTAAAATATAAATGTTCTTTTGGTCAAATGTTTATTATGAAGTAAGAATTTTTTACAATTAAATTGATTCAAAAATTTTTAGATTATTATGGAAATAAATGAGATGCAAAAAATATTAAGTAAATTAAATTTCAAATCAAAATTTAATATCAAGAAGATTTCAAGAGAGCTAGGATATACTAGACAAACGTTTCAGAAATATTTAAAACAAATGAAAGAGGATAATGTCATTAGTAAAACTACGATAAATATTTGTCCATATATTCACCCAAATTTAAAATTTGTATTGATAGAGATAAAATCAAACCCAGAAGAACCATACATTGTCGATGAATTATTAAAATTACCTCAATTAAGAAGTTTAGACGGAGTTTTTGGAGAATTTTCTCTTAACGCTTTTTTTGTATTTAAAAAACAAGAAGAATTTAACTCGATTTTAAAAAAAATAGATAAGATAATGGCTAGTTCACATTTCAAAAAATACCAGATTTTAGAAACTATTCAAATCTACAAAATAAATGGAATTAGATTATCTGGTTTAATAAAAAGTCAAATTGTCTTAGATGAGACAGATTATTCAGTTTTGGAAATTCTACAACAAAATCAAGGCATGAAAACACTTTCTACATATGAAATAAGAGACATTATGAAAAAGAGATATGAAAAAGAAATCTCTCAATCAACAATCCACAATCGGATAAAAAATTTAGAGGAAAACAAAATTATATTAAATTATGCTATGAATTTTAAACCAAAAGAATTAGGATTTGAAGGGAAATTCTTTCTTAAAACTAAACCAAAAGATCTTTCTAAATACGAAGAACTAGCTCTCAAATTTGAGCAAATACCAGAAATAACGGATTTGTACAGAATTGGCGAAGAGTATGGTCTATTAGCAATTGTAAGAGTTAAAAAAATTGAAGATTACGGTAGTTTCATACGGAATTTATATCATTCAGAGGAAATTGAAGATACATTTACCAATTTTGTTTTGGACGAATTAAAATCATACACAAATTTTTTACTATTTTAAAAAAAAAAGTTGGAAGTATTACTAGGGTTAGAGAATTTATTTTGATGTGAATAAAGTTTTATTCAATTGTATAATACTTTTTATTGAAATTATGAAATATTTTTTCGAAGTATTGTCTAGCAGGATTGGTTATTCTAGAATAGGTCGAATAGTATTCTCAAAAGAAAGAAAATTATTTATTTCTACTCCCAACATAATAATTCCTATTAGAAATGGGTTAATGAGACAATTAAATTTCATTCAAGAATTCGAGAATCATGATTTATTCAAAGTGTCTAAAGAAATATTCCTAAAAATCGGATTTATAAAAGAGAAATTCAAAAATACTGGATTTATTTTTATGAATAACGGAACGCTAAGAAAATTCCAAGATATTTTGCTGAAAAATACTATAACTTTCTCTGAAGATAACATTATATCAATAATCCCTTTTAATATTCCTACAACTTGTATAACTAAGGAATTTGCCAAAAACGAAATAGAAAATTACCTTTTACATGTAGATCAAATCCTAAAATTATACTCAAATCTTCATTTTGGGTTATCAATAAAAGTATTCAATTACACAGAATTATTTAATTTGTACATCCCTTTAATCAAGCAGAATAAAAACATTAAAATTTTGAACATAGCGGATCTTTTTGATAATCTTAGTAACTTTCGTAATATTTTAAAAATAATTTCTGAGATAAAAAGAATATTAGATAACAATCTCATCATAATGGCTTCAGGAAGGATAACACCAAAAATTTATCCTATATTAGTATATTTAGGGATAGATTTGATTGACAGCTCTTATTTATTATATTTATCAGCAAAAAACTTCTATGATACCATAGAATATTTGCTTCCGATATATAAGATGAAATATTTACCTTGTTCTTGTGTTGTTTGTAAAGGAAATTTAAAAAATTTAATTGATAATAGATTTTCTCCTGAAAAATTTGACTTATTATGCTTACATAATTTAATAACAGCTACTAATTACATGAATAAAATTAAGCAATATTTAACTTTTGAAGATTACCGTGGATTCGTTGAAAAGTCTTCTTTTGATGATACTAATGTAATATCTGCATTAAAATTATTGGATAAAGATTATTTTGATCAAATTCGTTATGACACACCTACAACACAAAAAGTTAAAAGAGTCCAATGTTATGGCCCAATTTCATATTATAGACCTGATTTCCGAGAATTTAGAGAGAGAGCTGTAGAAAATTTCGAACCAGACCCATGGACGAGTTTAATCATCTTATTGCCGTGTTCTGCCAAAAAGCCATACTCACAGTCAAAGTCTCATCAGAAATTTCAAACTGTATTAAAAAAATTTCCAGAATTTCCAACTTTTCAAGAATTTATTATTACATCCCCTTTAGGAGTAATTCCAAGACAATTAGAAGATGTTTACCCAGTTAATTCTTATGATATCTCTGTCACTGGTGAATGGGATAATGAGGAAATAAACATTACTGCGGGAATGCTTATTAAAATGTTAGAGAAGTATGATAAGAATATTCCGGTAATTTGTTATCTAAAGGAGGACTATCATGAAATTGTAAAAATTGCTTCTGCAAAACTAGATCAAAATATAATCATGACTAATATTCATGGAAAAACTACGTCAGATGATTCTCTCAGATCTTTAGGAAAAATAATCGAAGAATTTAAAGATTTTTACTTAAATAAAGGACATTTTGAGGGGGGCGATTATACATCAAAATCTTGGAATCAAAAGTTTATTAAAATACTAGATTACCAATTTGGCCCTGGCTCAGGAAGAAAAATCATTTCGAATGGTTTAAAACTCTTAAGAAATAGGAAACAGAGTCAAATTAACTTAGTAGATTTAAAAACTAAAGAGAAAATAGGAGTATTCAACTCCCCCACTGGCCAAATTAATTTAACTATAACAAGTTTAAATAAGTTAATCCAATCTCCATCAACATTTAACAAAAATTCTATTGTTTTTAATGGAGATGTGATTAATGGAAGTACATTGTTTCGAGCTGGAGTATTAGATTATAGCAATGATCTTATACCAAATAATCAAGTAATAATTTTTAATAAATCGAAAAATGATATAATAGGAACTGGAAAACTATTAGTTGGGAGTAATTTTTTAAAGAATGCATCAACTGGAAGGATTGCAGAAATAATTGAAAAAAAAAAAAAATAAAAAAAAGAAAAAAAAATAATATAAAAAAAAAAAAAATTAAAAAAAAGAAAAGATAAAAAAGTAGTAAGAGAATAAAAGTAAGAGATTTAGAAAAGATGAACATT
>CAZRBD010000024.1:0-24904 GCA_964598265.1 uncultured archaeon | reverse complement strand
TGACCTAATTTTTTAAAGAATGACTCAACTAGTATGATTACAGAAAAAAAGGAAAAAAAAAAAAAGTTAAAGAACCAATGAAATCTGTTACAGAAAAAATTAAGTTTTTTAGACAGAAAGGTCTAAAAAGTAGAGTGAGATTAAAGGAAGAACAGTTAGAATCTCCCACTAGTTTTTGGATAAAAAGAGAAAGGTTATTCCATGAAATAGGAAAAGAACTCACAATAATTTTGAGGACCAAAGGCTGTAGTTGGGCTACAAGTGAATCGGGGGGTTGTTCTATGTGCGGATATATCCGAGATGCCTGTATTGAAGGTATTCATGACACTCAAATCATAAAACAATTCGATTACGTATTAAGCAATAAAATTGGTGAGATCTCTGCAGATCCTAATAATTATATTCTTAAAATATTTAATTCTGGAAGTTTTTTTGATGATGATGAAATATCTACAAATGTAAGAAGAAATTTATATGAAAAAATCGCCAATATTAAAAAAGTTAAGGAAGTTGTTCTTGAATCTAGAAGTGAATATATTACGGATGAAAAGTTATTAGAAATCAGAGAATTTCTTGATAAAAAATATATCGAAGTTGCAATTGGGCTTGAAACTGTAGATGATTACATTCGCAATAACTATATTAATAAAAATGCCTTCATTGATGATTTTAAAGATGTTTTAAGAAGATGTAAACAACATGGAATTGGTGTGAAAGCATATTTATTATTCAAACCCCCATTTTTAAATGAACAAGCCGCAATAGATGATTGTTCACACTCGTTAAAAGAACTTATTAATTTAAAGGTAAATTCAATATCCATTAACCCAATGAATATTCAAAAAAATACTCTTGTAGAATATTTATGGTTTCAAGGAAGGTACAAAACTCCATGGTATTATTCACTTTTTAAATGTTTGAAAAAATCAATAAATCAATCTGATCTAAATTCTATAAGAATATTGTGCGATCCTTCTGGAGCCGGAACTAAAAGAGGAATTCATAATTGCTTAAAAAGAGAATGCGAACAATCAGCACGGAAAGTACTTAACAACTTCGTTTTAAATCAGAATCTAGATGAATTAGAGGAAAATTTATATGAATGCGAATGCAAAAAGAAATATCAATTACAAAAAAACTACTTCTAAAACCTTAAATTTATTGAACCAAGGATGTATTTATTAATCCCTTAGTTTTTATTTTTGTAACAATATATAGTAAAAAACATTATATTTAAATACTAACCAACATCATTTATTCTAATTTTAAAACGGTAAGTAAGGGGATTTCTTGAAGAAAAACTGGGTTAAATTGGATTTGTTTTATCTTGGGCAATCAAACAAAAAACACCAGATTTTTCGAGTAAAAAAATGGTATAACAATCTTGAAAAAATATTCAAACAACCAATCTTTAATGAGCAATATGAAAAAGTTGGTTTTATTAAAGATATTTTTGGTCCGGTAAGATTACCATTCATTTCAGTAAAAGTATTTCCTAATCATATTATCAACCCTAATGATAAATTTTTCACCAAAATAAACTAGTTTTATAGAAGATCTTTTAATCATAAGAATTATTTTCAAAAAAGGTGTGAAATATTTCAAGTTGGAAAGAATTGGAAACAGCATCAGAAGAATCGTTAATTAGTGAAAATAATATATGTTCAGAATGCGGAAAAGATGTTTTTTTTGATGAAAATAGAGGTTTATTAGTTTGCGAGGAATGTGGGTTAGTACATTCAGAAAATTTCATTGACCAAGGTCCTGAATGGAGAGCTTTTGATGCTGATCAAAAGAAAAAGAGGACAAGGACAGGGGCACCTATGACATATATGATTCATGATAAGGGTCTTAGTACTATGATAGATTGGAGAAATCGAGATATTTTTGGAAAAGAAATCCCTGCAAAATTAAGAGGTCAAATATACAGACTTCGAAAGTGGCAGAGTCGTATAAGAGTTTGTGATGCAACAGAGAGGAATCTTACATTCGCATTAAGTGAACTTGACCGTATGGCTTCAAATTTAGATCTTCAAAAAAATTTGAGAGAATGTTCAGCTAAAATCTATCGCGACGCAGTGGGGGCACATCTTATACGTGGAAGAAGTATAGAGGGTGTAACTGCAGCAAGTTTATACGCTGCTTGTAGAATGTACAAAGTACCCCGTACGTTAAATGAAATCGCTGAAGTTGCTCGTGTAGATAAAAAAGAAATTGGTCGTTCTTTTAGATACATTTCGAATGAATTGCAATTGAATTTAAACCCTACCAAACCTATTGATTTCCTTACGAGATTTATTTCAGAATTAAAATTACCCCCAAAGTGCCAGAAAATAGCAAAATCAATAATCAGAATGGCAGAAGAGCGTGGATTAACTTCAGGTAGAGGTCCAACGGGTATTTGTGCTGCAGCAATATATGCATCATGCATATTAACTAATGAAAAAAGGACTCAAAGAAAAATAGCAAACACGAGCTGTGTAACTGAAGTTACAGTACGAAACCGTTTTAGTGAACTTGTCGAGAATTTAAGCCTTGGAATTTCATTTAAAAAAAAAATCAAATAATAGAAATTTATGAGCTATATACTTAAAATTATTTTTTAAGTAACGGTGGAATAAATTGAAATCTTTTATCTTCTAAACAGAATTCAAAATTTTACGATTAAAAAATCCAATGAAAAATAATCCAGTAAATCATAAAAACTCAAGGTTACCACCTGGTCAACACGAAACTAAACGATTTCCAGTATTGCAAAAGGGAGAGATTGCTCACATTAATAGAGAAGATTATCAACTAGAAATTGAGGGTGAAATTGAGCATCCTTTGATTTTAACGCTTGCGGATTTAAGAAGAGTAGAAGATATCGAAATCGTAGAAGATATCCATTGCGTCACATCATGGAGTAAATTTGATACGCGATGGGGAGGGATTTCATTTAAAAAGCTTTTTACCATTATAAAACCAAATAGTTCAGCGAAATTTGTTGAATTTCAATGTGCTGATAAGAATTTTACAACCACCGTTCCAATAGAACATTTATTAGAGAGGAATTCAATATTAGCAACTACTTATGGGGATCTTCCAATCGATGACAAGCACGGAGGGCCGGTCAGAGTGGTGATCCCAAAACTTTATTTCTATAAAAGTGCTAAATGGGTTGTAAAAATTAATCTTTTAAAAACTGACAAATTGGGGTATTGGGAAAGGAAAGGTTATTCTAACAGCGCAGATCCTTGGAAAGAACAACGATATAGTTCTGATGATTAAAATTTTTGGAGAAATCTCCTTGATAATTGTATCCTAATAATATCATCTTCATATTATATCAATTAATGACTAAATCTTCTTATTTTAAACTATCATATAGATCAGTTAGTTAGAATAGGTGTATTAAAATTGGATGATTTAATAAATCAAGATGATGTTAATTATTTTTTATATAGAATTGAAAAAAATTTTCCAAATTTTGTAGCTGGGGTAATAACAGACAAACATGGATTCACTGTTGCTTCAAAAATCTCTAAGAAACTCTGGGTGCTTGAAAACACTTTAGCTTTATCTGCAATTATTAAAAAGAAAGATTTTATAGAGGATTCAAATTTGATTAAAATCAAAAAAGATTTAGATAAATCAAAAAATTACAAGTTATTGGTTTTATTGGAAAAATCTAAAGACTACAAAAAGCGAATGAAGCCATTAAAATCCTTAATTAAATCGCAAGAGCTTTTCTAGGGAAAATATTAACTGAAAAGAATTCAAAAATATTTTTTATTGCGAACCGTAGTAAAACAAATTGTTTAATTAAATTTTTATAGATTAAATTTCTTGATTTACTAAAGTAGGTGTAAGGTAAAAATATAATCTCTATTTTAAATAAATTTAAACCTTTAATATACTACTTAAAATTGATAAAACTAACGTGTCAGGTAAAAAAAGAATTGAGTTATACCGAAGATGAGCTAATCTTAAAAAGAATTATGTCGGCTATCATAAATAGCACATCGGGATTAAAAGATGTCCTTTTATGCGATGATACTGGAATTACTTTTTTAAGTGAAACTAAGTTTAGGTTTACTGAGGAGAATGGAGTTTCAGTTGAGAATATTGGAGCCATTAGTAGTGCGGTCTTCGTCGCTGGTGAGGAACAAGGACATATTCTTGGTTATGGATCAATAAATTTACAAATTACTGAATATGATGAAGGAATGATTTTTTCAATAAAAGTTGGGGAAGGTGTGCTATCTATAAGCACTGATAAAAATGTTCAAATTGGGTTTATACGATCAACCATGAAGAAATGGGCTCCAAAAATTACTAGAGTATTAAATCGATATTTACAAGCTGATCAGGAAGAGCTATCAAAAGAGGTTAGGGAGCTTTTTAGATCTGATAATGTTGGAATGTTTTAACCTCGTTTTAATTCAGCATATTTATTGTAGCCTTAAACACTAACACTACTTTCTCATATAGAGGGTATACCTCAAAATCCAAAATGTTCTCTCGTGTCAGGCAATAATTTATATGCCTTTTCGGGACATAATCATGTCGCAAAATAGGGTACTGACTCAAACCTCATTGCTTTGGAACCTACCGTTGCTAGGTAAAGAGCCCATGTTGTTTTTGCATTTATTGATTACTAAACTCTGAATTTTTGCGTTGTTTTGCACTTCATAGTCATTTTTTAGTCTTATGAGTCCTCGAAAACGCAGTTCAAATCATCATTGTTTTCCCAATTTATTAATATAAATACTAAATTATAAAATTTTGCAAATTCAAATAAAGAATCGTATTTTATTTACTTACTACTTTATGATCCTTTTCAGAGGAGATAAATTTTATATGTTTAAGGAAAATTAAAAGAAATTTTTTTTTTATTGTCATTATATTTATTTTCTAGCCTATTAATCAAACTTTGTAAACAACTAAATAGAATCGTTTTTATCTGTTCATAAGTAAGATCAATTTCAATATCATTATCGTGAAAATCGTCATATTTGTAAAGAGCTTTGTAAACATTTTCTGTTTTTATAATTTTATAACTTGCATCTACAATGAAGGCATAAAACTGTTCACTTTCATACTCCCTTTTCATTATTAGTGATAACATTACAAATTCTTTATTACCTCTAGCCCATGGTGACCCAATTTCAAAATTAAAATTAATGATCTTCTTTTTTTTTGTAATTAGGACGATTTCAAAGAATGGGTCATCAATATCTAAGTCAAAGAACTTTATGAGCTTATTTATCACGTTTTGTTCTAGTTTTTCATCTGGATAAGAAAGTAAGACACTTGGTCCTTTAATTTGGTTGAAATAAGTTAGTATTAAGTGAATATATTCTCACCAGAAGTTTATTAAAATATAAATTTGTATAATTTAAAATTTATTTATTAAATAAAGATGAGAACAATATTTTTAATATAGAATTCTTCCACGATTTTCTACCAAAATCAATAGTTTAAAATAATATTAATTTATAATTTTTTCATAATTTTAATAAGAGTATTATTATTTTATAATTTAGTAATATTGAAAAAAAACTTGTCCAACCTATGATTGAAGTACCGTTAATAGGAATAATAGTTGTTGCTTTTTTTTTAGGTATAAAGCATAGCTTTGATGTAGATCATGTTATCGCTGTATCATCAATCCTAATTCGTTCACCGAATTTTTCCAGAACATTTAAGTTATCAATTATTTGGGCAGTTGGACACACTTTTACAGCCGGTATAATAACAATAATTATATTTTTCATCAAAGACCTCTTTATTGAAAAGATTTTAAGTAATTTTGAAATAATTGTTGCTATCATGCTAATTACAATAGGTACATTAACGTTAATGTGGGAATTTAAAGTTTTCAGTTTTAGAAAATACCAGAATCTAAGATTAATTTATAAATTAGATATAAGTTATTCCTTAAATTCGAGTAAAAATATTTCAAGTCAGAATTATGTTAATCTTAAACCTAAGTCAAAATTCTTTCTAAAAATAAAAAAGGATTCAAACGCTATTGTAACTATAGGTGTACTTCAAGGATTAGCATCTAATGATGAATTATTTATTTTATTGGTATTTACTTTAGGATTAGACAATCTTTTTATAATAATTATGGGGATTTCTATTTTTTCATTAGGAGTAATGGCAGGAATGATACTATGGGGTTCAATTATTAATTTACCTTCATTAAAGTGGAAGAAAGAGAGAATAATTAAATACTTAAACATAACGATAGCCTCAATTGCTATTACATACGGAGTTTATTGTCTTTTTTGAGGGATTGGGCTTAATTTCATGCCAATTATATAAGATTAAACTTTCTTAAAGAATTAGTTTGTTAAAAATTAAAATTTAAAAAAAAAAAATAGAATTTGTATCTTCTCTTCATTTATTTCCATACTTTTTAAATAATAGAATACCAGCAATGACAATTACGACACTTATTAATATTACCGTCACCAATTTTATCCAAACAAGAGGATTTAGGAGATCGCCATTAAAAAGCATAACAATTCCATCAGTAACATAAGCGCTAGGAAGAAACATTGATATTATTGCAGTGGTGGAGTTGGAAGGGACTATGTATGTTCCCAAAAACATTTGTGGCATTATAAATATGAATGCAATTCCTGTAGCTGCTCCAGGAGTTTTAGCAATAGTAGCAGTGATAAGTCCTAGTCCGACAGAGCTTACAGAAAGAAAGATCATAAAGATGAATGCGATTGCTAATCCTCCAGCGCCACCTGATTGTCGATATCCCATAAGAAAAGATAGGACAACAACAATTATTACTTGCATAACTGAAATTAACGTGTTTGTGAGGATGTGACTTCCCATGAATTCTCCTGATGTTAAAGGAGTTGTATTCATTCTTCTTAGAAGGCCTTTTTCCCTATCTTCACTAAAAGTCTGAGCTACTGTCATGATTATAAAGATACATACAAATGCATATAAGCCTGGTACCATCACGTCAAACTGACTCACTCCAGGAGTTGCCGATTCCATTTCCCCAAAACCCAACCCAAAAACTAAAGTAAGCATTGCAGGAAAAATAACTATTAAAAATAATGTTGCTGGCTCTCTAATCAACTTTTTAAGCTCCATCTTTACCAGAGCTACTATTCTTTGTATATTCATTTTAAATTCCCTCCACTATTCTTCTACCAGTTATTTTCAAAAAAACTTCTTCTAAATTTTTAGAATCGTGCTTCTTCATTAACTCCTTTGGAGTTCCAAGAGCAATTAATTGCCCATAATCGATAATCCCTACTCTATCACTGAGAGCTTCTGCTTCCTCAATGTAATGAGTGGTAAGGATTACAGTTTTATTTTGCTCCTTAAGAGATCCAATAAACTCCCACGTTTTTCGACGAGCTCTTGCATCCATCCCTACTGTTGGTTCATCAAGGTAGGCAATTTGCGGATTATTAACTAACGCTATCAATAGATTTAATTGACGAGCCATTCCTCCACTATACCCTTTTGCTTTTCTTTTACTAGTCTCAGTAAAATTTGCTTGTTTTAAAAGATCTTCAGTTCGTTCCTTAGCTTCCTTCCTCGACATCCCATGGAGACTTCCAAAAAGCTCAATATTTTCTCTACCAGTTAAAAATTTAAAAACTGCTGCTTCCTGAGGGCAAACACCGATCAATTCCTTAATCTTTTTAAGATCCTTCTTTACATCGTAACCGCCTACATAAGCAGTGCCACTTGTTGGTTGTAATAACCCACTGAGAATGTTTATCGTTGTTGTCTTACCAGCACCATTAGGACCTAAAAGGCCGAAGAGTTCTCCTCTCTTTATCTCAAGATTCAAATCATCAACAGCTAAAACATCACCAAATCTCTTTACAAGCCCTTCGATAACAATTGCGTTTTCATCGTCTGGATTCATAATATCCTCAGGGTTTTTTGCTTTCGACATTTTTTTTATCACATCTTTTTTATATAATATTTATTTTAATTGTTAGTTTTAAAAAACCTAAAGTGCCTTATAATATTGATGCGAAGTGTTTGGATGGTAAATAGGTATTTTTAATTCATAAAAATGGGCTTTTTACCACCCATATATGTGATAATTTTCCCCTTTGAAAAATTCACTTTTTGGAGAAAATCCTTCTAATCACATTTTAAGTAGTTTTAATCATAAGTTCCTATTTTTATATATAAATGAATTTTTGCTATTTAGTACTCATTTTTATCATAAATGGGTTAGCAAAGTTACCGATCGAAATATTAAATCTGAGAAGAAAACGTTTAATTTGCTTTTATCTCCTTCATTTTTTCCTCTAAGTAGGTATCCCTCCATGAAGGATACATTTTTCCTTTAAATAATACGGTAGCATTAACGGAATTAAATTTTTTAGATATTAATGAAGCCTCTAGATCCTGAAGCTCTTTCATTGAGTGGGTCCAGGCGCATACAAGCATTAGATTCGGAAGATTACTTAAATTCCAAGAAAATAATATGGTCTGACCGTGATCTTTGCGAATTTCTTCCATTATTTTTAACTTATCAACTTGAAGGGTAGGATCCAGCTTTAAAATAGCAATCGACATGATTATAGCTGACTTATCCGGGTACCATTCAATCGAAAAATCGAGAAGCTTTTCCTCAATCATCTTATTTAGGTGGCGTCTTACAGTTTTAGGAGTTGTTCCTACTTCATCAGCTATATCAGTGACAGGCTTTCGGGAGTTGTCTTTTAGTGAATTTATAATTAAGAAATCTAAATTTGAATATCTATATTCTTCTGGCCATACTTTAGTATCAGATTTTGAACTAGGATCAGTTTCTGATGTTATAGGTGCATTAGGAGAAGGAGGAGTAGAATCTAAACCAATCTCAAGATCATCGAATTCACCTTCTTGCCGAATAAATGAGATTAATGGGTTTAATCCGCTAAAATCTTTTAAATAAGCATGGATATAATATAAATTACCACTTGCTCGAGTAACATTAAAGACACATTTGTGTCTCCCAAGTTTATCGAGTAACTCATTTTTATTCTCTGCTTTTGAATTCCCAAACATTATAACATTAACAGAATTTGGAAAATTAAGAGAACCTAATTTAGTGTTAAAATTATGAAGAATGCCTAACTCAACCAGTGATTTGATTCTTTTATGGATGGAGTTTACACTCATATTAAAGTTTACAGCAAGTTCTCTATAAGCAATACGAGAATTTACAACTAAACTCATACACAATCCGAAATCAATTTCATCCATAAGATACTTTACCTAAATGTATAATAAATCCTTTGAACTCAGGAAGATTTTGTTTTAATTTCATTTATTTTATCTTTTAAATACTGATCAACCCAACTCGGAAAATTTTTCCCCTCTAATAACACAGTTACTTTAACAGATTCAAAATTTCTTGACATTAAGTTAGTCTCTATCTCCTGGAGTTCTTTCATTATGCGAATCCAAAAACAGATTATTATAAAATTTGGAAGATTTCCAAACATCCAGGAAAATATTATCTTAGATCCAAATTGCTTACGCAAATCCTTTATCAGGTCAATTTTATCAATATTATCGGATGGTTCTAAGTAAACTTGGACAAATGAAATAAATTCCGCTGTTTTATCAGGATACCAATCAATGCTTAAATCAACTAATTTTTTTTCGATTAACCGATTTAAATGCCTCCTAACAGTTTTGGTTGAAGCTCCTACCTCATCTGATATGTCCACTATAGATTTTCGTGAATTTTCCTTGAGTGCATGGATTATTAAATAGTCTAATTTTGAGAGAGACATATCTCCTAAATTTTCAGTGCTAAAACCTACAGGAGTACTATGTATGCACACCGTAAGCTCATTTATTTGTCCAACTTGTCTTATGAAAGAAACGAGGGATTCTAATATAGTGATATTTTCAAGACACGCATGTATATAAAAGAGATTGCTACCTGCTTGCGTAACATTATAGATACAATCATGTGCGCCAATTTTTTCTATTGTTGATTTGGGATCTTTTGTTTTTGAAACTCCAAAAAAAAGGATACTTGTATAAGTTGAAAAATTAATAGGTCCTAATCGGGCATTAAAGTTTTTAATAATACCGAGTTCTACCATTGATTTCACACGTTTATGAATAGAATTTACACTCATATTAAACATTTCTGCAAATTTTCTATAGGGAGTCCTTGAATTGGCCATTAACAGCAGAGATATAGTAAAATCAATTTCGTCCATTCAATTATCATTTATTATATATTTTTTTAAGTAAAATCTATTTCATAATATAAGATTTTTATTATTATAAAAGTTAAAAGCAACTTGTTTAAGTTATTAAAATAACCTTAGAGAGCCCTTTCATGAAGATAATATTCTTTATTAAATCAGAAACTGTGGATATTTCAAATTACACAATTAAAAATATTCCTGGGTCTTCTGGAAGATTAGATGTAATTTCAAGATGTATATTAGCAGCATTATTAGCCAAAGATCGATTTGAAAAGAATATTCAGATTTGGGTATTTCTGGATAAATATGGTACGTTTTTATTCAATTCTGAGACATTCAATTATGAAATTTTTCCTAAAAATGAGATTTACCTAACTGATTGTTTTGTCGATTTTCTCCGTAATAATAGTTCTAATGCAGAAATAAAAACCAATCCTTTGAATAGGATTGAGAAATCAAATTTAAATATTATTGAAGCTATAAAGCAATTCATCAAATTAGGTCACAGAGTATTTGTTCTAAAAGAAGATGGACAAGATTTTTTAAAGCTAAAGAAGAATATTAAAGACAAAGATAATATCGTATTTATTATTGGTAGCCAGGAAGACAAATTCCTGTCTTCTAAGGAATTATCAACATTAAAACTTCCTAGTTTAAGTATTGGAAAACAGTCTTATTTAGCATCTTCTGTTATCCGATTGTTAAAACTACACCTATTGCTATTATCATAAATTTTTTATTAGAAAGAAATTTTAAAAGTAATAAATTACTCCATCGGATTTTAGAGTTTTAAAAGGGAAGTGAATACTATAGGAGATATTGAAAAAAGAATACACCAGAGAGAAGTTTCAAATAGATATATAAATCGACCAGTTGAGTTTTTGATTAAACATAATATTACACCAAATATGATTTCCTTTATAGGCTTTTTATGTACATCAATAACAGCGTTATTAATAGCAATGGGATGGCTATATTCAACCATTTTGTTTGGGTGGCTTATTCCCGCTCTATTTGGCTTAGCGGGTGCTTTCGATTTATTTGATGGGGAGGTGGCGAGAAGAACTGATAAAGAAACTCAAGCTGGTGCATTTTTAGATTCAAACTTGGATAGATTGTCTGATGCTATAATTATTTTAGGCTTAATTTATGGAGGTTTGGTAAATTATATACTTGGTTACATTATTTTGTTTTTAGTTCTCATGATTTCTTATATACGCTCAAGAGCAGAAATTGAAGGAGTTAATATGAAGGGAGTAGGTTATATGGAGCGAGCTGAACGAATTATGTTCTTATTGTTTACATTGATAATAGAACTCACATTTTATCATTTACCAATTCTTATTACAGGGAAATCTATAACTATTTTTGTCCCTTTTATCACTGGAAGACCAGTCACACCAATTTTTTTTATTAGTATTATAATTTTTACTTTAGCCCTAATTTATACCGTCATCCAGAGGTTGACACATAGCTTCAAAAGTTTAAAGAACCTAAATTATAATAAAGTCAATTCTGAAGCAAGTCAATAACAAAGATAATTCCGAAACTGATTCGGTTAAGTTTTTACCTCAAGAATAAAATTTTTAAGTTTTACTGTATTTACACAATTAGATTCAAGAACTAAAAAAGGAAATATAAAAATAGCTGATTTTTATTCCAAAAAAAAGAAAAAGTGGTGGAAAGAGTGGATCTAGCAAAGGACATTATGCTAGAGTTCAATGCTCAAAGTGCGGACGTATGGTTGCTAGAAGTAAAGCTAAGGCAGTTACGCGAAGAGTATCTCTAGTTGATAGTCGAATCTTCTCTGAATTAAAAAAAACGGGAACAATTATTCAAACTCCAAGTACAAAAAAATACTACTGCATCAGTTGTGCAGTGCATTCTCATCAAGTAAGCCAACGAAACAAAAGTGAAAGAAGAAATTAATTTTTTTCCTATTTATTACCGTTTTTTAAAGCTTCTTCATTGTGCTTTATAGATTTAATTGCTTAAAGAAGGAGGGAAGAGTATAAGTTATTTGAACCTGATCCTTCGATGTTACCTCTATAATTGCACGTATTAAATAAGAATTTTTCAAAGTTTCATCAGGTTCATAAATTTTTACTTTTGCGGTAGGTTTTATCTTAAGCGTATAATTTTCAGCAATTCCAGTCAATTTTTCACTCGTTTTGAGTTTTATTCCTAGCAAGCCTAATTCATAGTGATAAACGATAAATAGAATTTGATTTTGAATTTTTTCTGATTTTTCGAAAAATACAACCTCTAGGTGATCTTCTTGAAGTTCTTTCGGAAGTTTTGAGAATGATACTATTTTTTTCTTCCCTGTGATGTAAGAAAATGGAGTATAAAACAATTGATTAAAACTCGATATCTTCTTAATCTGTTCGTTATATTTTTCAACGTCTTTAATCATGTAAGCCTTATCTAATAAAAGATCTAGTTTATCTACCATATCGTCTGCTGAATATCCATCTAAGACTGTAGAAATATATGCCCTTTTCAATTTCCCTATTAAAATCTCACTTTTAAATGACAATTTATAGTCAATAGAGATCTCTAATGCTAGGTTATAGAGATTTACAGCAATTTGGGAATGTCCTAACGCCAAAAAATAATCACCAAGTTCACCATATACTATAATCGCATCAAGGAAATTTTCATCTAAATCCATTGTAGAAATCTCTTCCATAATTTCTATAGCAGTATTCCCATCTTCCCCTTGAATATAAAGTGCGATCGCTTTTCCAATCATACACTTAAGCTTTAATTTATCATCTTTATATATATCTGCTAATTCCTCAGTAAAATTGTATTGACTAATGGCGCTTTTATATAATCCATGAAATAGATAAATCAAGGCTTTTAAGTAATTTAATGTCAAACAAGTTTTATAATTATGGATCATTATAGCAAATAATGAAGCTCTTTCGAGAGAGTCAATTGCGGGACTTATGTTTCCAAGAGATATTAATAAAAATGCTCGTAAAAATTCCATTTTACTAATTTCAGAACATATCAATTGTTCTACAATTTCATAGTCCTTTAAGGTTGTTACCTTCCCTGAAGCAACTTGTAACAAAGAAACTAAAAATCTATTCCCTTTCTTTAAATATTTTAATGCATCCTTAGTTTCGCTTTTTATTATTGCCTCCCGAGCTCGGATTACATATTCCCTTGAAATTTTCAAATTTTCAAGAAATTTTACAATTCCTAGAATTTTTTCCTCCTCACTCTGAGGAAGATCATGATTTGCAATATATTTTTCAGAGATTTTAATCTCATCAGCATACTTAGAAGCTCCAATCTCAAACTTTACCCCCGCATCAGGGTTTTCTATTTCAATATCGGTAGAGATAATTGAATTTTCTGTAACCGCTATAGCCTTTTCAATAAGCCACATAATCTTCGTTTCTGCTGCATAAACTTTAGAGCGTTCTATCATATATGTCAATGTATAATTTAGACTTCGCTTCCAAACATTTTTAAAATAACTTCTCATCTGAGAATGAGTAATTGTCTTCTGTAACTTTAAGAGAAAACTCGAAAGTGAGAGAATATTTATTTTCCCCCTGTAGAGTAATCCAGTATTTTTAGCTAATTTAAAATCATCGGTTACTAGATGAACAGGGATTGAGTTTTCTTCTTCTATAAAGCTCTTACCGATATAAACAAGAGAAAGATCTGGATCCTGAGCAGGAAATTTAATTCTGTACTGGCTCAATTCATCTTTTATACTATCAATTTCATTTGGTAAAACTTCAACTACATTGATGATTTTTTGTAATTTTTCTATAAAAGTATGAGGTGCCTTAATTTCATTTAATACAACTCGAGATATGTAATAATCATAACCTAATTCTACAGCAGCTTTGTTTAAATTACCTAAAATATTACGAGCTCTAATTTGAAGCATGCAAATAAAAAAGTTCGCATCAAATATGATTATTTCTTTCCGATTGGGCATATTACTAGAAAGTTAATGAGTCCATTATATTAAAATCGTGATTAATTATATATTAAATAACAAATTTTATAATATTTTTTTATTAATAGTGTTCAAAATTAGAAATCGTAATATCTTTCCTAAAATTATTGAAACTATAGACTACAAGAAATTAACATGAAAATTAATTTAATTTACGTAGTATTTTCTTAAATATCAGGTGGTAATTTTTAAGATTATTGATGTGATTGGATATTCTGGCTCAGGTAAAACATTCTTTATTACAACCACAATAAAATTATTAAAAGAAAAATTAGATTTTAACGTAGCAGTGATAAAAAATGTAAAACACCACCCTATTGATAAAATAGGAAAGGATTCTTATTTATTCAGAGAAAATGGAGCATCCTATTCAGTGATTCAGAATAATGATCTTGAAACAGCAATTTTTATTAATAGGAAGGAAAACGACATCCATGAACTTCTTCAATGGCTAAATAGTGGGCCATATAAAATAAATTTGCTTTTAACTGAAGGGTTTAGGAATTTCCACCACCCAACCGTATTATGTGTCTCAAAATTCGAAGATATTAAGGACCAATTTAATGAGAGTATTAATATGATTTCAGGTTTTATCTGTTTAAAGGACGTAGATAAAGAAAAATATATGAATCTGCCAATCATTGATATCCAAAAGAATTTCTCTGAATTTTTAGAGATTTTTAATTTTTAATCAATTATTCTACGCTTTTCCAATAGGGAGCAAGTTGTTGACAAACTGATTTGAATTCTCTTATAATTTTTTTGTCCTCTATATCTGAGATCAAATATTCACTTAATTTCTCATAAACTTCAATTTCATTTTTGGGATCTCTCACCGAATTTCGAACATGCATTATAAACCTGTCTAAAGGTATTACAATCTCATCAATTAACCATTCCTCAAAAAAGGGTTGATCCGAAAAAGATTGAATGTTGTAGGTTACCATTATATTTGTTATTTCTTCGATAGTGTAGAAGTCTTCGTTCGAGATTGAAACATTATATTTCTTCAATTCCCTCCTCAACTGAACCTTATTTAAACTTCTAATATAATCTGGCCAAACATCATCAGAGTAGTTTATGTCTTGAAAAACAAATAACTCTAATACTCTAAGAGCAATATTTTTTCCGATATACCTACTACGTGGATCAATAAAATTTTTTGAAGCCTCATCAGGGGTATTTCTTAAGAAAATTTTGTCGATCAATACATACAGAATTCGACAAATGTGATCAACTATAATGTTAAACGTGAATGGAGTGTTAAGAGGATTTTCAGACAAATTCTTATTTTCTTTTTCAATTTCATTTGAAAAATTTGAATTCAAGCTTTTTAAAAATGTCCTAAAGAATCCAAAATTAAGTCGAGAAACTTTTTTTTTAAAGATTCTTTCAAAAAAGAGATTAATATTATCGATATTAGATAACCCAGATAGAAAGTTCAAAAAGTGATTAATATTTTTGATTGTATTGGCACCAATAACATCTTTTTCACGCTTGTTATATTGATCTAAAGTAGTTTTAAATATCTTGGGCAAAAATAATAAATCTCCGACTTCTAAAGCTTCAAGACCACTCCCAAAATAATATTTCATATAAAGGAAAAAAAGATTTAATTGAGATTTTGGAGAAGGTAAGTTATTAGCTTGAAATGTTGAATATAAAGTAGACTTTTTATCAAGAAAATCAAAAAATTTAAGTATAGAATTTTTTTTTTCAACGACATAATCCAAATTCGATAAAAATTCCGTTTTTATAATATCCACCTTAGAAAATGTGGAGTCTTCTACACGTGAACCTACAAAATTAAAAAAATCTAACAATGGAGAAAAACTCTCTAAAATATTACATTTTTTGTAGAAGTAATATAGTAGATCTACTAATTTCTCTTTTGCTGAAGGATATTCATCTAAAGCAATTTGATATAACGCATCTCTTCCTTTTAATAATTCTTGAAAGTATTCTTCCGGGATGCTGTCATATCGTCTTAAGAAATAATATAGAATCATCTTATAATAGGATTTGAAGATTTCATCTTTACTATCCTTAATAATTACCATAAAATGCAATTTTTTATTCTCATCTATTCGTTTGATATTAAATCCTTCGAGTAACACAAATATTTTCTTTTGAATTATTTTTCTAATCAAAAATCCAAAAAGCCGAATAAGAAAATAAAGATATCCCGATATAAAAGAAGTAAAGCCATAAAACAATTCACCTTCAAATTTATGCGAAACAGACTCAAAAAAATCTTCTTCTTTTTCCGTGAGAGAATATTTGTATTCAAATGTTATAATCTTGTCAGATATTTTTTCCTTAATTATTAATTCAAGAGATTTATCACTAAAACCAAAGAAAAATCTTAAAAAATGTTTGAAAAAATCATGAAAATTGTTATAGAAAAAGGTAGTAAAAGACTTTTTTACGATTTGATTTTTATTTTTATTTTTTTCGATAAACTTATTCCACTCAACCTTAATTTCATCTTTAAACTCTTTATATTTATCCTTATTCTTATTTAAAATTTCTAAAAAAACCTTATTTACCATATTAAGGCTATAATCTTCATCTCCTGTTTTTCCTTGTAAAATCTCTAAAATTTCTTGTAATTCTTGTTTAACCAATTTTAATCAGTATTAATTAAATAAGTTTATAATTTTTAGCTAAGCATTGCTTAACACAATATTCCATTTAGGTCAACTATAATATAAAATTATATTTTGAGAATAAAAATCTTAGTCATAGAGATGGAAATAAGTCAGTATCATGTTGGATCAAAAAATTTTTGTTATATCATCTATCTCTGTATAAATTAATGGCTCCAACTTACCATTCTTGTTTTTAATGCTGAAACCTTTCTTCTTTTCAACAAATCTTCCAATTATTTCAGCCTCAATATTATTATTTTTCAATAACTCTACCAGTTTAGTACTATGCTCACTTTCTAAAGCGATTAATAAAGATCCTGAAGAAATAGTATTAAAAGGATTTAAATTAAAGATTTGACTAAGCTCTAGGGGCTCTGGAAGAATTTTAATTTTTTCTCTCTCAATAATCACTCCGTTATTAGAAGCGAGCGCCATTTCAGCTATTCCATTAGCAAGACCTCCTTCTGTTGGATCGTGCATAGACTTTATATGAAAATACTTATTTGCAAGAAGTGCTTCATTATAAACGCTTATTCCGGGATTATAGAGATAATTCTTACATGTGTTAATAAAATTGTTATTATAACCCCTATTTTTTAGCTCTTTTTCTTTTTCATAGCCAATAATGGATGTTCCTTCTATAAAAACACCTTTGGTTAAAATTAGTGAGTCATTTGGTTCAGCACCTGAGGTCAATACAAGTTTGTTTTTCTTTACTTCTCCTATTAAGCAACCTACTACAATTGGTCTCTCAAGGCCATGAGTAACCTCTGTGTGACCACCAATAACTGTTATTCCCAAAGAATCACATGTGTTTTGAATATCATTAAATATACTCTCTATTAGTTCTCTTGAAGTGTGATTTTCGGGTAATAATAATGTCGACTGGAACCATTTTGGTTCAGCTCCAGAGCATACTAAATCATTTACATTTACATTTACAGCGTAATAACCTATTTTATTGGTTACAAATGTAATTGGATCTGTTTTAGCTACTAGATAATTTTCTCCCGGGATATCGATAACAGCAGCATCTTCACCTATTATTGAACCCAGTATTACTCTATTATCTTTAATTTCTATCTTTGATAGTAGTTGAGATAAATAATCATGTTTAAGTTTTCCAACATTAAATTTACTTGTATTTCTTTTCATTTATTTATCATTATATTAAGAGAAAGTAAATATTTAAATTTTGGAAGATAAACCGTAATATCCAAGTAGGACTATTTAAAATGCAATTTGAACTTTCTCCATAAAAAGAATCTCTATAAGAAGATAATTGAATTAATTTAATCTGGAACAAAATGGGATATTAATTGCATAGGGTAAAACGTATAATAGTTTGAATTAAATACAACTAAAATTTAAAAATCAACAAATTTTATTTATATTATATGAATTTTTCATAAAAGTAGTTGAGAAATATGGTGTTTGTAAAGTCATTTTTGTTGAGTTTAGTTGCTTATGTGGGTATTAATTTTCTGTTTCTAATCATTTACAGTCTAATAAACAATACACTGGATACTTTATTTAGTGTTTTACAGGCTGCTCCCCTAATGATTTTGTATTATCTTTTTGGTCCTATTACTATCCTACCGTCAAGTAGTATAGCATTAATAGTAAATTTTACGCCTTTTGAGTTGAGTTTACTTATTAGAGGGATCGGCTTTCTTATTGCACCCTTAATAGCAGCAATCATCTCAGGTAGATTTGGGGAGAGTAAAGCTGAAGCCTTCGGAGGATGGCTATTAACTGCCGCTATTAGTGCGGGTATGATCATACTTGCATTTTTTCTAAGTCCCACCGTAGAAACTATATTAAGCATAATCTATTCGACAAGTTCACAAATAACAATTTTGATAGGGGTTCTTATCAGTTTTTTCATTAATTTCGTAGGTTTTGGATTCTTTGCATTACTCGTTTGTAAAACAGAATACTACTAGAATAGCAAAAAAGTTATTTATTATTTTATCTTCTTTTTTTTATTAAAAATTAAGTCTAAGTAGTTCAAATTCCTAATTCTTATGAATCCTGAAGGCTACATTAGAAGACATAATGTAGCACTTTTGAAAAGTTATAATTTAAAAATGAGTTTTGAAACAAGGAGTTAATCCCCCTTCTTTGGCATTAGGGGAAAAATTCCTTCTGCCTAACTCTGGATTTTATTTTACCAATGAATATAAAAAGTAACGAGTGTGACTTTTGAATGTTATGTTTTATCTATTGATACCGAGGAAAAAGCTTCTTCTCCAAAAATTTAATGAGTCAAATTTTTTGAAATTAATTACTTGAATAATTTTTCAACTTGGTTTGTCATAGACATAAACGTCAATTGAGGAAAACAATATTTTAACTGAAAATGACGAAAACTAATAGCGAAAATACTTAGGGTAAAAAATTTATCACATTTTAAAGTTAATAATTTAATAATTTTACCTTATTGAGATATAAAGTCTTTAAAAATTTATGAAATAATTCTTGTCTAGGTTAAATTTGGTTGTATTTTTATAATTAGAGTAATAATTACTTGATAAGAAGGGAAACAAAATTTTTAATCTTACATTAAATTTCACTTTTAATAATCTCTTTTAAATTTGAATTTTGGTATCCTTCTTTTCTTCTTTTCAAAATGCTTCTTCTATTAATTCATGTAAATTTGAGGTTGAAGATTTTTATTAATAGCTTAATAGCCTAATGACTTTGAAATTAATATAAGAAAAATAATAGTATAACTAAAATTTAAGATATGTTGCCGAATTCAAGACGAATTACATTATTGTAAAACAAATAAAGATCTTATAACAAATTATATTAAATAGGAAGGTTTTAAATGAGTTCTGGGAATGTTGATGTAAACCAAAGAGTATTTTTCTCTGAGATTACTCTATATGAAAAAAATACCAATTTAAATAATGGTATTGAATTATTTCAAGAAAAACACCTCATTATGGCAAAAAAAATTCATAATTTATTACAAAATTCTCAATACTTAACCCTAAAGCAGAAATCTATACATTGTAAAAGCCAAAGAGCTTTAATGAAATTATATTTAAAGAAAATTTATAGTAGAATCCTTTTTAATAAAGAATTTTCGGAAGAGAACAAGTGGGACTACTAATTTTTATTTATTACCTTCCACAGCATGAAATTTTATAAATTCGCTATATTTACATAACAATGAAATACTTCTAGCAGCATCCCTTAGTGATAAATAATACAATACCCTTTTATCATGTAGTAATTTTTTAGCTGAATTAAATCTATGCGCGAGTTTAGCGTTATCCGCAATACTGGGTAAACAAAAGGCAAAAGGTTTAGATGATATACTACATATTTTAATCATTCTCTTAAAAACATAACGATATATGTGATGTGGCCATAGTGGAATTATAACGATATCAATGTTTGGGTCATTTACCGCTATTTCGATACATTTTGTAAAAATTTCTAAAATGAAGCCAGAAGCTCCTAAATCAATTGGATTTTTAATGTTTACATTTACATCCGGTAGAATTTTAGCAATTTTTGATTTTGATTTAGAGGTTAATTCTGGTATCATAAGGCCATTATCAGCGAATAAATCGGTCATATTAACAGACGCACCTCCACCAGGGGTTACAATTCCGATGTTGCGTCCCCTTGGAAGATAATTTGGAAACAATATCTCAAGAGTTTTAATTGCGTTCCAAAATTCTTCATTATCTTTAACTAAGATGGTTCCAGTTTGAATTGCCATTGATTTCCACAGTTTATTTTTTGACGCGATCGCACCAGTATGGGAAATTGCCGCTCTCGATCCATATTTAGTATAACCTCCTTTCCATAAAATTACAGGCTTAATTTTTGTTGTTTTTCTTAGTTCTGTAAATAAATCATGAGCGGTTGCGGAACCAGAGGATTCCAAATATATAGCTATAACTGATGTTTTATCATCTTGTTGATAATGTCTTATGAAATCTACACAATTTAAATCAATTTGATTTCCGAAACTTACACCATAACGAAATCTGATATCTCGATTATAACCTGTATCAATTAGTTGGGTTAAATGTCCCCCCGATTGCGACATAAATGATACTCCTCCAGGAGTTCCTTTTTGAGAAGCAAATGCAAAAGCCATCCCATTCTTTGCATTTAAAGGACCTAAACAGTTTGGTCCAATAATTCTGGTTTTTGAATTTTTGATTATATTCATCATTTCCTTTTCAGATTCGATTCCCTTTGGGTCTCCAGTTTCTGAAAAACCTGAAGCGAAGATTATAACCCATTTTATCTCTTTTTCTACGCATTCTCTAAGAACTTTTGGAATAAGATTCGTTTTCAGTGATATATATGCAGTATCAATAGGATAGGGCACCTCTAAAACAGAACTATAACACTTCCAATTAAGCAATTTTTCATGATTTGGATTAATAGGATAAAAAGTATCTGACCATTTAGAATCTTTAAAAGCATCTAAATACATCATTGAACCTAATGTAGAGCTCTCCGAAGCCCCAATAAACGCAATATGTTTAGGATAAAATAATGAATTTAAATCCTCAAAATTGTTTTGATACCCATCCATCAACTTAGAAAAACAATGAAATTTTTAAAACATTTTTATTCAAATTCTTGCCAGATCACTATTTAAATTTCTTTAATTTGTATTCCAACCTTCTAATCCCGATAATAGCTATCAATAAACTTCGATCTTAATTTCTTTTAAAGTCTATTTAGGCTTTAAAAATATTTTAATTCAATTTATAATTAGTCTATGTATAAGTATTTTCAATGTTAATAATATAGAATTTGGAGAAATAAAAAAAATGGCAAGACCAAGTCCGTTGGAGATCTATGCACTTTTAGATAAATCTAATTGTAAAGATTGTGGCTATGATACTTGTATGGCATTTGCAACAGATATTTTAGAAAGGAAGGTTTTGGTTTCTGATTGTTCACATTTAATGCAAGATTCGAAACAAGCGAAAAATAGAAAAAAGCTCATTAGCGTTATAACTCCACCTCAAAAGCCAGTAACTTTTGGTGTTGGTGAAAGAGAAGCATTAATAGGTGGTGAAGAGGTATTGATGAGACATCAGCTTACTTTTTATAATAAAACTGCAATATGTATAGAAGTAGCAGATGATGATACTGAACTTGAAGAAATCGTAAATTATCTTACAAAGGTTAGAATAGAAAGAATAGGTGAGGTTTTAACCCTTGATGGTATTGCATTAAGAAATGTTTCTGGAAATAAGGACCAATTTAAGTTGGCAGCTAAAAAAGTTTCACAATTATCAAATCTTCCAATAATATTGTGTTGCTTTAATACAGAAATACTATTAGCTGCAGCTGAAGAAATCGCTGATAAAAAGCCTCTGCTCTATGCTGTTACTGAGGATAATTGGGAAGAAGTTAGTAAATTTGCAATCCAAAAAAATCTACCCGTAGCTATTGTTTCCAGTAATCTAGAAAAATTAATGTCTTTGAGCGCTACTTTACAAAAATTTGGTGTAAAAGAGATTGTTTTAGATTCAGGAACTTATTTTGGTCCTGGCAATCTTTCTGTAACCTATAATAACATAATGCAGTTAAGAACAGCTGCTATAAATAAAGAAGATTCCAATGCTTGTTGGCCAGTTATGGGTGTTCCAGCAGCATATTGGAGTCAAATGAAGATAACAAATGATAAAGAACTATGGGAACACCAATATCAGGAGATCATCATGGGAGCAATTATGGAATCTATCGATACAAGTTTAATAATACTTCATACAGGACAGAAAAAAGAAGAGATTTGGGCACTTTTAGCTTTAATGACTTTAAGACAAAGTGTATTTTCTGATCCAAGAATTTATCCCGCTGTAGATGCAGGAATATATAAGATTGGAGAGCCAAATGAAATGTCTCCTATTTTTGTAACAAGCAATTATAGAATGACAAAAATTCCTGTTGAACAAGATTTACAGGGTGCTAATTTAGACTGTTTTCTTTTAGTGGTTGATACGGAAGGAATTGGAATTGAAAGCGCTGTTGCTGGAGGCCAATTTAATGCAGGTGGAATTGCGGAAGCTGCAAAGGAATTCAATGTTTTTGAAAACCTGAAGCATCGAATACTAGTAATCCCTGGTATGGCAGCTCGTTTGAGTGGAGCATTAGAAGATGAAGCTGATGCATTTGTTGTAGTAGGACCTAGAGATAGCAGTGGAATACCTAAGTTTGTTGAAACACAATGGAAACCAGAAGAATTCATGAAAGAATATGAATCCTGGGAAAAAGATTGATTTTTCTTTCTTTTTTTTGTCTTTTAATTTTTTATGGAGTTTGTATGATAAATATCAATAAGATTTTTTTATTATATGAGTGAATAGATATCATCTATAATCAAATCACTAACACTATCAATTATCATATAATTACTTAGGTTTATTGATTTTAGATAATCTAAAGAATGCAAGCCAGTTAATACATCTATAAAAGGACAATCTAAGTTTTTAGAAAGTATCGCATCTTTGGGATGATCTCCGATAACAATTATATTATCTCCAGGGTACATTCTATCAAAAAATTCTTTTATTTTTGGATCATTTTATTACTTATATTATTTTATTTGCAGTTTTAAAAGTAATACTAAAAGTCTGTTTTTGGAAGGTAAATAATCATGAATTACGTTACTGTGGAACCAAAATTCAAAATCTTTTTTAAAAAGTAAGCTATTCGATCCTAAACCCTTTAAAGAGTTTTAAAAAAAACAGAATTTCTTCGGAGCACTCTATTAATCTCCGTAAATTAAATGGAAAGTCATTTAATCCAACTTCTTTCCCTTCAGAAACCCTTGCAATAATTAATTTGATTATATTTTTGTAGTTTCTTACTGTGTGCCCTTCAGATTCAATTTCTGAAATTACTTTCCCAGCCTTATCTAATTTCCCATTTAAAACACATGACATTGATGCTAAAACATAACTTTGTACAATGTGAGACTTACCAATCTGTTTTAAGTTTGCAGCTCTATAATAATAGCGGTATAAGTTATTTACCATCTCTCTTAAAAGAAAATCTTTACCATCGTCTAATTGTTCATAAAATTTGATACTTTCCAATATAAGGGTAGCCGCAGTATAAAATTGTTTGTTCTTCAATCCTTCTTCAGCTATTTTGTTAAGACCTCTAATTATTTGATTGAATATACCAAATCTATTAAATTCTAATCTCCCTTCTATAGCTATATCATAACTCATCAAGAAACTTTCTGTTGATTCGTTTATACTTCCAGCTTTCCAAAAATTATCTCCGGCTTTAACAAAATGTTTGTAAGCCATATCAAGGTTTTTTAATTCTTTAAACGCTTTTGCTGCATCGAAAAAATTCACTGCGGCTTGGTTATGATCCTCGACTTTCTCTGAAAAATTCCCTGCTAAAATAAAACATGAAGCGCACTCTATCAATTCATTTTTTATTTCCTGATAGCATAACCCGGCTCCCCTATAATAACGAGCAATTTTATGATAATTTTCTGCTTTTTTTTTTAATGTTTCCGCTAAATCAATGTAAGCCCCGGCTTCTTTTTTAGCGAAGTTTATGTATTTTTCTTCTTCATCTAAGATTTTATTAAGTGTCTTGAGAATTTGATAAATTTGTGCTAAGGTTAAATTATCATTTATTTTTTCAAAATTAGGAATAAGATGTGTGAAGTGTTCTATTCCATCTAAAATTATTTCTTGTGATTTAATATAATCATCTAATTCTTGATAAGAAAACGCTATTTGCTGGTATGAATATGAAAGCATATCATAAAAATTATGGATTTTTGATATATCAATAACATGTTCATAATTCTTAATCGCCTTTTTAAAGTAAGATGATTTAAAATATAATTCCGCTATGTTCTGATAATTTTGAGCTAGTTTTCGTGTTTCTTTAAATTCACTTAAGAGTTTACTTTCTTGATTTAAAAATTTTATACTATTCAATATGTTTTTTCTTTCAGATCGTAAATCTTGGAACTTTTCTCTATAAATATCGTCGATTTTTAAATATAATTCTGCTATTTCATGTAATTTCGCTTGTAATTTCTAATC
>CAZRBD010000023.1:34984-35936 GCA_964598265.1 uncultured archaeon | reverse complement strand
AGTTATAGAGCTAAGAGAGTAATTTTTAACTCTCCCAATATAGATCCCTCGATCGATGGAATTCTCTATCCTCGAAATTATCTGATATTTTATCTCATCTTTAGCCTGATTACTGCGAATAACAAAATATCCTCCTGTAATTAGAACAAGTAGAATCAGGGTAATTAATATTGCTTTTGGAAAGGATTTTTTTGATTTTTTCTCAGACATGAATTTATTCTCCGAATTGATTAGTTAGTTGGTTAACTGGTTAATTGGTTAATTGGTTTAATACAAATTCATCAATCAAGTAACTAGTTAACCAATTAATCTTGTATTTGTATTCCTAACTAGTTAACCAGGTAACCAAGTAACTACTTAACCAAATTATTATATCATATATTGTTATATAGGTTAAATTAATTTTTTTAAATTTAAACAGATTTCTAATTCAAATTAACAATATTTTTTATTATTTGTTTCTTTTTCTTCTTTTTTCATCTTTTTCCATATCGCTAAAGCTTCTTCGGGAGTGTTTACTTTTACATCACCAAAGACATGAGGGTGTCTTCTGATAAATTTTTTTATTGCACCGGTCAGTACATCAGAATAAGTAAATAAGCCTTTTTCTTGAGCAATTTCAATCTGCATAAGTATTACCATTAACAGGTCGCCCAGTTCTTCACACAGATTATCTAAATCATTAGAGTTAACTGCTTCTAAAACCTCTTCGGCTTCCTCTAAAATATTGGGAGCCAGGGATTCTAAGGTTTGCTTTCTGTCCCAGAGGCAACCTTCCGGTCCTCTTAATTTAGCAATAATATCCATCATTTCTGCAAATAGTGCTTTCTCTTTTTCGTACATTTGTTCCTCCGTTATTGGTTAGTTGGTTAGCTAGTTACTTGGTTAGTTGGTTAAAAATACAAATACAAATACAAGATACGAGATAATACAATTTATAAATTAGTCGTTA
>CAZRBD010000023.1:0-34974 GCA_964598265.1 uncultured archaeon | reverse complement strand
ATAGAAATTAAAAGATATAGTGTGAGTAGGGGGCAGACCTTGTGTCTGCCCGATTATAAATTTCTACCAGCTAAAACTCATGCCAAATCCATTAGGTATTAACCATTCTAAAGCCAGGCGGTCGTTGATTTGATAAACGAGTTCTTTAGTATTTATTTCCCATCCACCTTGAGTAAATTGTCCTCCATAGTTAAGCTGTATTTTTCCTAAATCTATTTGTAAACGGGCTTGAACTAATGCATCCAGGTCCTGTCCATTATATTGCAAGCCTGCTCCGGTCCACAACCTCATTACATAAGAGCTGTAAAGATCATATTCAAGCCAGCTGCGGTAGATATCATCACTATAGTGAAAAGCAAAATTCCAACGATAAGCCGGGGAAAGGGACATTTCAAAACCTGAATTAGATTCGCCATAGCCGTTTCCCCAAAAACTAAATGAGTTTTTCTCTCTTGCCGGTTCCAGATTTTCAAAACTGAGTTCAGGTATACTGGTATAGAGGTTGTGTAACCACATCTCTTCCCGGTTGTAAAGATGTTTCAGCTGTTCTCCTCTAAGTAAAATAGGCACCATTAAATCCGTATTGGCAACACCGGAGTGATTAGCTGGATAACGCAAGAAAAAAATAGGTATTTTAGGGGGATTGATGACTATTATTATATCTCCTGCTTTCTTGTTTGATAGGAGGTTATATATATTAGGGGGAACTCCTGGAAATCTGCTATCTCTGGTTTGAGATAGCCATTCCAGTTCAATCAGCCATTCTCCCTTATAACCGGCACTATAATAACCAAGCACATCTTCACCTTCAAATAAGTAACGAATTTTTTCTTCTTTTCCTTCGAAAATCATTTTCCCCTGATCTGAATAACCGATCACCCGATGAGGATTCTCTCTGTAAAATGTAAAATCAATTTCACTTTCTAAAACAATTTCCCTGGCTACTTTATCTTTTGTATCAGGGTTCTTTAAATATATATGGGGATGAATATATGCTTGCAGGTTATTCCCAACTATTCTCTCAATTTCTTTTCCTTGGGGAACATTAATAAATCTACCATAAGACATTCCATGATCGCAATACAATATTAGGTTAACCTCGTCAAGGTTCAATTTCTTAACCAGATTGCCAAAATAACGGTCAAACCTTCTTATGCTATTCATGTATAATTTCTTGCCCATGAAATGGCCTAGAGGATCAGTAGTAAACCAATAGAACTGTACAACCCCATAGGTATCCAGAAGCTCAGAGACATTAAGGAGAGGTAGAAACATAAAAGGATCAAGTCCTGGTACGCCATAAATAAAGCTGGCTCTCGCTCGTCGGGATAGAGTAAAAAATAAATCAATAAATATCTTTTTATCCGATATAACTTTTTCTTTTTCCCGGTCATAATATTCCCACCCTACCCCACCGGTGGAATTATCTAACCCTGTTTTCAAGTGAGGAACGGTTGTTTCTGTCCCTCCAGGAAAAAGGCTAAGACCGTAATGAATCATATGGCCATCCTCAAAAACAGCTTTCAAGTTAGGAAGGGAACCTTCTTCTATGTATTGAAAAAAATCCTGTGATGGTACGGCATCCAGGTGAAATATAAGGAATTTTGGAGAGGCCTCCCCCGTTACTGCGAAAGACGGTAGGATTATTGCTATTGTAAGCATACAGAATACTACAATAATCCCAAAGAAATTAATTCTTTTAAAGTACAGCCTGTTGGACAGTAAAAACATTTTTTTAGCCTTTCTTCTACAATTCAGTAGGAATTTATAAGCTTTTTTAGTAGTGGAATTATTTTTTTAGTTTCCTCTTCTCCAAGTTTAATTAATTGTATTTTGTTTTCTTTCTCCATACCTGTAGAAAAAGGCCCTACATAGTGGGGTCTTATAACAATATCTGCCTTATTAGCTGAAATATCATTTAATTCTCCGAGCATTATATATACAGATCTGTAAAGGATGGATATAACATTATCGAAAACGGGAGGAGCATCTTCTTGAACATCCCTTAAATTTACTCCGATAACTATGTCTGCTCCCATTTCTCTTACCACATCTACAGGAACAGGGTCTATTAACCCACCATCTACTAATATTCTATCTTCAAATTCAAAAGGTATAAATAATCCAGGTGCAGACATAGAAGCTGCTATCGCATTAGAAATCTTTCCCTTACTAATTACAACTTTTTCGCCTTTTGTCAGATCTGTAGTAACTACTTTAAAGGGAATTTTCAGATCATATTCGAAGGTTGCCCAGTTAGTTAATCGGTCAATTTTATCTCTTATGATTTTCCCATCCATTAAACCTTTTAGCAATTTAAAATCTATTTTACCCTTCGATATCTCTGAATAGAATAGGACAAATGGGGTTTCATCTATATTTTCCAGTTTTATATCTTCCCTTGGAGACATATAATATTTATCAAAATCCGGAGTTAAAGAATATTTTTCTATTTTGTCTATATCTTCCCATAAAGCATAAAGTCCCCCTATAAGAGAACCTATGCTGGTCCCTGCTATATAGTCTATTTTTATATCTGCATTTTCCAGGGCTTTTAATACACCAATATGAATGTAAAACCTTCTCCCTCCTTCTCCTAATGCTAATCCGATCTTGGGAGCAGCGTAAGTAAAAGAAGAAACAGTAGAACAGAGCATTACAAACACTATTGCAATTTGAATTAATTTTTTTAATTTTTTCATTATAATTTTAATGAGGGCGTTTAACATACGCCCCTACCCCTTTTTATTAAACTCGTAACTTGTAATCCGTAACTCATTACATATCACTTATCACTGTATTTTATTCCGGTTCCCGGATTCTGTCTCCTTGTTTTTCTTTTTTTTGCTTTTTTATTTCCGATTTATAGTTTTTTTTTTTCTTGCTAATTTTTTAATTTTATTTCTTTAATCCGCTATCTTTTTCTCTATATCTTCATTGTTCCTCATTAAAGCTTTTTCCCTCCTTTCCAAACCAGGAATTTTGGTTTTTATCTTCTTTAATTGATCCTCTGTCCTTACTTTTTGATTCTCAAAATATTTCTTTTCTTTTACTAAATCTTCTCTTAATTTATCTAGTTTTTCTCTAAAACGTTCTAATTCCATATTTTTTTTATCTAATTCTTCATTCTTCCTTATAACTTTATCTCTGAATAGTCTTTCTTTTGTAACAAGGTCATTTTTCTGTTTTTCTAGTTCGAGTTCCATTTTTTTTAATTGATTTTGTAGGTTATCTCGCCTGTTGAGAAGGGCTTTAACTTCTACCTCTTTTTCTTTCCTTTTTTTTTCAAGATCTTCAATGTTTTCGTTGTAATTTTCTAATTTTTTTATTGTTTTTTCCCATTCAACCTTTTCTTTATCCAGCTTTATACGTTCTTTTTTTAATTTCTTAGTCAGTTTTTTATCTGAAGTAATATATACTTCATCATCTGGAGTTTTTTCCCGAATTTGGTACTTAGGAATAGGCTTATCATTCATAAAATTTCAAAGACTCTCTTATTTTGCTAATTATTTCATATTAATACTGATTCTAAAGTGTTTGCTAATTAATTAATAATTCAATTTAGTTTAGTAGTTAAATCTATTTATATTACATAATTTCTTTTATTTTCTTACAATTATTTCACCAAAAATTAAAATATTGTTAATTAACCGTACAGATTGGTGGTTATTTTGGGTTTTGAAGATGAGGATTTAGAAGATTTGGATGAAGAATTAGAAGAAGAGTCAACAGAGATCCACGAAAAAGATGTTAACTCTAAGACTCCAGCCGAAAAGATTGAACCAAGAGGAAAAAAAATATCAGTATATTTTATGTCTACAATTGGTCCTGGAGAAAAAAAGCAAAAGTTGCTTTTAAATACTAAAAACCTTGTTGGAGATATTAAAGAAACTGTAGCAAATTTATTTGGTTTAAATTCTGATGATTTTCATTTATCATCAGGGGGAATTACTATGGATGAGGATACTCCTTTAAAAGAATATAACGTAGTAGATGGAGATGATGTCCTTTTAATTCCCGCAAGTATAGCTGGGAAATGCATTTGTTAAATTTGAAAGAGTCTTAAAATCTTAATTCATTACTTTAATTTCTTTCTTTGGGGCTAGACGGGATCAAAGCAATTTCATCATCATCAATAATATCATAATCTTTTATTTGTGCTGTTTCACGTAATATTATACCACCTGATGATAAAAGAAAATTCTCGAGATCGTAATCAAATAATACTCCGACCCGTTTTTTGACTGTAGTTACAACATCAGCAGTATTGATTATGATAATCTTAGTTTTCTCGCCAGATTCAACTAAAGATCTTAAATATACACGTATTTGATCGGATGCATCAATGAACTCCACAGGAGGACTATAAGCACCTTCCAAGTCTGTATTATCCCTGTTCTTTAACATAGTTTCGATTAAAACTGATCTTTCCTCTTGGTTAAAATAGAGCATCTCTCTGATGAATAAAATCTTATCCATTTTAGATAAATCTAAAAGGTTTATTTTATCTAATTCTTCCTGACTAAACACTGTAAAAATATATTTATTGATTATTGGTATTGCTTCATAAGAATCATATGATTCGACATATTCTTCAATAGCAGGCATGGCGTCAAAATAGTCTTCTATAATATCAATGGCTTTCTGTTTAATCGATTTAGGTTTAATAAACTGCTTTTTTTTAACTCTTCTCTCATTATAGTCGTTAGATTGTATAATAGTATAGATTGTGCTGGTGGAAAGAACTGCTACGCTTCCAAAACTTAGAACCAGAAATAAGGGGAGATTGTCTATACCCAATAAGAAAAATAAGGTAAACATTAATATGACAATAGTATAAAGGGCTAAAACTATAAAAACCCGATATTTTTTTCTCATCATTTTTTGATTAATTTATTTCCTAATTTTCTAATATTTAATTATTAATTTAAAACCAATTGGAATAATAATGGAGTTTATGTTCATACACCTCGAATTCCTTTCCTTGCCTTAGTATAATTTTCTTGATTCAATTTATAACTAACTCTATTTTTTTCTTTTTCAATATAAATCAACTTAAGATTTATTAGAATATCTAAATACTTTTTAATTGTATTATGATTTTTTTGCATTCCTGTTGCGATCTCTGTAATCCTAAGTGCTTTTTTTTCGTTTTTCATGAATAGAATTATCTTTTGAACAATTTTTGTCCTGAAATAATAATAAAGCTCGTCAAATTTTGGATTCGAATCAAATCGAAAGAAAACTCTTCGATTATTTATTTTTTTTGAACGAACAAATTGAAATTTCTCCAAACATGATAGATGCCATAGTGCGTGGTTACTCCCAATATGTAAAGCTTTCATAATTTGGTTAATATTGGTTGGATTCCTTTTAATGAAGTTAAAAATCTCATTTCTTTTAGGATTTTCAATAATATTATTTTTCATCAACTTAGTTCCTGGAAGAATAACACGCTTTTTAATCAAAGATTTAATAATGATTTCTATACTATTTTTATTTAAATTAGGATTCCGTTTTACACGATTATTTACAAAAACAACTATATCTTCTATTGAAAAGAATGTTTTTTTTTGTAAAAATTCTTTTACAATTTGTAAAACAACAGATTCTAATTTTTTAGGTGAACTCATAGGCCAGATATTTAAAAAAGTTGAAATTTCAATCGTATATGACTTTCCAATCTCTATGAAACAATAAGTCTCATCGTATATGTATTAATAGACATTCATTTAATATATAATATAATTTACAATCACTCTTTTTTGACTTTAAGGAGATTTTTGAAAACTTCAAAATCATTCCAAATGCTTTTATTATATCTTTTCTGCACTATTAAATTAAAAAATAACTTAACAAAAAAAAAGTGATATTATGAGTTTTGAAGAAGAATTTGATGAGGATTTAGAATTAGAGGAAGAATCAATAAAGTCTAAAACTCCCGCAACCAAAAGCCCTTCAGCGGGGAAGAAAAAGACTTTATATTTTATGTCTACCATCGGTCCGGGTGAAAAGAAGGAAAAATTAACCGTGAATGATGGAAATCACGTAAGTGATATAAAAAGGACATTAGGAAATATTTTTGGACTTAATCCTGATGATTTTCACGTATCATCTGGTGGAGTTACTATGGATGAAAATAGCCAATTAAAGGATTATAGTGTCAATAATGGCGATGATATCCTCTTGATTCCGGCAAGCACAGCTGGATAATTTTATATAATTTTCTATATAAATAATAATATTAGGGCTTTCAGCCCTTCAATTTTTTTACATTTTTTATTTTTTTTATAAATAAGATTTTACAGGCTTGAAAAGATTAAATAAAAAAAGAGCTATTATTCAATTAAAACCTTTTAACCCTAAAAATAAGAGTATAGCTCATTTGGTCATATCTATTAAAGCCTTCATTTAATATATATAATATAATTTGCAATTTTTTAGTTGATTTTTGAAACCTTCAAAATCATTCCAAATAAGTTTATTATATCTAAACTGCACTATTAGATTAAAAAAACTTAGAAAAAAAAAAAAGTGATTTTATGAGTTTTGAAGAAGATTTTGATGAAGACTTAGAAGATGAGGAAGAACCAATCAATTCTAAAACTCCCGCAACAAAAACACCTACAGGGGGAACGAAAATAACCTTATATTTTATGTCTACTATCGGTCCTGGTGAAAAGAAGGAAAAATTAACTGTGAATGACGGTAATCGCGTAAGTGATATTAAACAAACATTGGGAAATATATTTGGACTTAATCCTGATGATTTCCACATATCATCTGGCGGGGTTACCATGGATGAAAATAACCAGTTAAAGGATTATAATGTCAATGATGGCGACGATATTCTCCTGATTCCAGCAAGCACAGCTGGATATCTTGTATAACTTTTTACATAAATAATAATATTAGGGCTTTCAGCCCTTCAATTTTTTTAATTTTTATATAACTAATAATGGTGAATATTAATGGATAAAGATTCAGACTTTTTTACGACGGAATTGACAGTAAAAGAGAGAGATTTATATAATCGTCAATTTAGACTTGAGGGTTGGTCACAGAAAGTAGTAAAAAATTCTCGAGTTTTAATTATTGGAGTAGGAGGATTAGGGTGCGAGATTGCTAAGAATTTAGCAATGTTGGGTGTAGGGTATTTGGATTTAGTAGATTTAGACATTATTGAGCATTCTAACTTAAATAGGCAAATCTTATTTGCAGGGGCAAAGATGGGTGAACCTAAGGCAGTTGTAGCAGCAAAAAAATTAATCGAAATAAATCCAAATATTATAATAAAGCATCATCATACTTCCTTAGAACGTTTAGATCCTGCGATATATCAAGCTGCTGATGTAATTATAGGAGGGCTTGATTCTATGAATGCTAGATTGAATTTAAATGCACAATGCATAAGATTTAGAAAACCATTAGTAGACGGCGGTGTGTCTGGGTATCATGGGCATGTTTATACAATATTTCCATATCAAAATGCTTGTTATGAATGCAATCCGCTTCCTGAAGTCGAGAATGATGAGATGGCAGCATGTACCGTAGTAGGGGTGCCTCGAAAAAGAATTCATTGTGTTTTTAAAGGGAATATGGCATTTCAAGAAAAGTTCGAAAGAAATCCTAATCCGAAAGATATTAATGATGTTTTGTTTATTCAGCAAGTTGCAAATAAATTAGTACATAAACACAATTTTTTACCTGAATATAATAAGGATGATATAGTAAAAATAATTGATAGGCATGATCCAGGAATTATAACTATAAATTCTGTTATTTCAGTATTACAATCTCACGAAGCTGTAAAGATTCTTCATTGGAAAAAAGGTCATAAAGGCATGGGAGAAACCATAAAAACTTATGTTGTATTCAATGCAATGACGATGAAATTCTATCATATTGAGAAAAAAAGGAACCCTAAATGCTCTCAATGTGGAACAAGCGTTCGAAGAGTTTCATTAAAACTTAATGTTAAATCGCCATTAAGTAATGTTATTAAAACTTTAGAAAAAAATGGATTTGAATTAGATCCTGAGTTCGAACCAATAATTACTTTACTAGATTTCAATGATATTCATATTGTAGATTTAGATCAAACCCCTATAGAGAATGGTTTAAGAAATTGTGAATTATTAACAGTTGCAGGCTTTAAAGGTGGAGAAATATATATCACCTTGAAATTTAATTAAGATTTTATTTAAAAAATAAACAATATTTATCAAATAAAAAAAGAGGTATAAAAATATGAGTATAAGAAGTAGTCGTATTTCACAAGATTTTGCGGGATTGAAAAAATTAAATAAAAAAGGAGTTATTGTTCAATTAAAACCTTTTAACCCTAAAAAGAAGAGTATAGATCATTTAGCCATATCTATTAAAGGACCTAAAGGAACTTCATATGCGGGGGGGATTTTTAGATTAGAGATGAAATTCCCAACCCAATATCCTAAACAACCTCCTTTTGTAAGATTGCATACCCCGATTTGGCATCCAAATTTTTGGCCTTCGCCCTCTGAGTATAAAGGTCAGCGAAATATATGCCTTTCTCTAGTAGATCCTAGTCTAACTGGAAAAAAAGGGGGATGGAGTCCGTCGAAAACCGCCGTCACAGTCGTACAAGCTATAATTGCAATGCTTAATACGCGAGGTAAATTTATAAATCCAACGGATGTTTTTAATAAAAAGGCGGCGTTAGAAATGATGAAAAATCAAAAATTGTATGAAAAAAAAGTTAAACATTTAGTAAAAAAATATGCTAATAAGAAATGGTGAATTTTGATGAATTCTGAGGATGAAAATAATAATTCAATTAAAGAATTAATCAAAAACAAAATTAAAGATAAAATCAAAAAAGAATTATTAGAAGAGATCTATAATGAATTACAATTGGAAGAAGATGAGTTGACTGATGAAATATCTGATATGTTGACACAAAAATCTACCGACAAATTAAAAATAACCCATTCGGTAAAAAATACTCTTAAAACAGAAAAAAAAATTGAGTTTGAGACTAATACTTTAGAAGAAATTCCCAAAGAAATTTATATTTCAGTAAAAACAATTCTGAAAGTAGCGAGTCATTCTCTGAAATACGCGAATTCTAAGATTCCGAAAAAGAAATGGGTTGAGGTCATAGGATTACTAGCAGGAAAATTAGATGATAATACGGGGATAGTACATATTGAGGATGCTTTTCCAATGGGTCACGGTACAGCGGTTTATGCTGAAATCAAAGATTATAAAAACTATACTAGAGCTTACCATGATATTAAAAAACAAAAATTATTTATATGTGGTTGGTACCACAGTCATCCGTCATATGGATGTTGGTTAAGTGCTGAAGATATGGGAACTCAAGCAAGATATCAAAAACTCTGGGATAAATCTGTCGCTCTTGTAATAGATCCCTATCAGATTGATGGAAAATCTACAGGATTTGAAATATATCGAGCAGACATTAAAGCTAACACATGGTACCCTTTAGTATATGATATAAAGGGGTCGTTAGATATCAAGATGTTACCTGAAATTTTGGAATTCATAAATCCGATTATCGAAGGGAAAGCTTTGTACCTCGAATATGATGAGGATTAAGGCTAATAAAATAATTATATTAATAATATCTAATATTAATTAGGGGATATATTAAAAATGGAGATTGGTGATTTTTAAGCTGTGGTTAAGATTAAATCTGTTGCAATCACTTTAATAATATTCTCATTTATAGGTATAATACATGGTGTAATCCTTAATTCTTTTAATGTATTTATAACTTGGCTATTAATTGGGATCTGGTTAATATATTCTCTTAAAGTCTTAAAAAATATTAAACAATATCGTCAATATAATTCTCCACATAACACGGTTTTTTTTACAGTTGGACCGGTTTTGATTGGAATTTTTTATTCAATCTGGGGAAATTTTACTGGTTTATTAGGAGAAAACCTATTAGATAGTGGAAGTTTGTATTTAAGCTGGTGGAGTATTCTTTTTGGTTTACCTTATGTTTTGTATGGTTCTTTTGCCTTATTTCACTGCTTTAAAAAATACAATGTGATTTATTTTGGTACAAAGTCAATAAAAGCACGCACATTTGGTTACATTTTGGGGATTTCAATTCTCTTTTTTATAATCACTTATTGGATAGTTTTTTATTCGATTATTGATTTTTTTGACCCTTTTATATTACCCCTTCATTTTTCAATTGATTTGAACCTACTCTTATTACTCGTGATTGTTATACTTATTATTATTATAATGGGGTTATCACAAACTCGTACTCAATCACCCCGGTTGACTCGGGATTATATAACGCGACGAATAAAAAGAGTAAATAACTTAACATCACCCTCAAGAAAGCGATCTCCTGAAAGACATAGAGCTATTGTCCGGACAACAACTAGAACATCTCCAACACCTACAAACAGAAAAGTTACACGATCTTCAAAATCAATGTCACGATCATCAAGATTGACACCGACGGGTCAGAGGCAATCCATTACTTCAAAATCCAAGAGATCTTCTCAAACCACAACTACGAATAGAAAAGGTAAACAAGTTAGAACTAAGCAGAGCTCCGTAAAATCTGTGAATTTGGCTATTTACAAACCTAAAGCAGCAAGGTTATCAATAGATGATTTTAAGTGCATTTTTTGTTTTGAATTACCAGAAACCCCAAAGGATAAAGGAAGAGGAATAATTTTATGTCCAAGTTGTAGATATCCTGCTCATGCAGATGAATTTAAAGATTGGCTTCAAAGTTCGGGCATCTGTTCTAGATGTAATGCTACTATTCCGTCAAAATTTAAAAGGAATCCGAAGATAATTAGTATAAAGAATTATCTCGCTATTTATAAGAGTTTATTAAAGAAAAAATGATGATAATTCTTTTGAGTTTAACTATTATTTATTTATCTTCTTAATTTCAATAAATTATAAAATTTATTAATATGAAGTAGTCAAGATGAACAAAGAAAAAATAAAAGATTTAATAACTCAATTAATTATAGAGATCGAAGGGAGTGCTGAGTTAAGACCTGGAACAATGGAAACACCTAAGAGAGTAGCAAACGCTTATATGGAAATTTTTGAAGGCTATGAACAAGATTTAAATAAGCACATAAAAATATTTAAGGCAAACTATAGTGAAATAATAATCTCAAAAGATATTAAATTTTACAGTATGTGTGAGCACCATATATTACCTTTCTTTGGCATTGTTGATATTGCTTATATGCCAGGGGAATTTCTTTTGGGAATATCAAAATTCGCAAGAATTGTCAATTATTTTGCTCATAGACTCAACGTTCAAGAAAAGATGACTCATGATATTGCCAACTTTTTAATGGATTCTGATTTAAAACCACGAGGTGTCATGGTTATTATTAAAGGAACCCATTTATGCGAAATTATGAGAGGAGTTAAACAGGCTAACCCGATCATTATAACTTCAGCAATAAAGGGAACATTTAAAGAAAATATGGCTACACGAAGTGAAGCTCTAGAATTATTGAAGATTTAAATTTTATTAATAACCTTCTTAATCCAATTGGAAAGGAGTTTTGTAAATTTAAGAAGTTATGTCGAATAGAAAAATCTTTAGTAGATTCGCATTAATTAGAGAAAATCAAGATTTAGAAGATTTTTTTTTAATTGATCTAAGTTTACTAAATTATTATTTAATAATACAGGAAACTAATTCACTATATCCTTTAATTAAACAAATAATTAAATCATACAATATTGAAAAAACATCTATAAAGGGAGAGTACGTTTTTGAGAGGAATTAAAAAACCATATATAATATTAAGTGCTGCCATGACAATTGATGGTAAAATAGCCTCAAAAATTGGTGATACGGAGATTTCAGATGAAAAAGATTGGAAAGAGGTACATAAGTTAAGGACTCAGGTGGATGCGATAATGGTTGGAAAAGGAACAATTTTAAAAGATGATCCCAAACTCCATATTAAATACTATAATCATAAAGGATATTATAGGATTGTTGTTGATAGTAATTTAAATATTCCAATTGATGCTAAAGTGATTGAATTTCAGCCAAACATATATCGCACAATAATTTGTACAACAGAAAATGTTAATGAAAATAAAATTAATGAGTTTAAAACAAAAAATGTAACTATCATAAAAGTAGGAAGTGGACAACGAGTGGATTTAGTTACATTGATGCCGATTCTATATAAGTTTGATATAAAAACAATACTCTTAGAAGGAGGAGGAAATTTAAATTGGAGCTTCATTAAAAATGAGTTAATTGACGAGATTAGGTTAACTATCGCACCCTGGGTTATTGGAGGTAAAAAAGCTATAAGTCTAGTTGAGGGCGAAGGTTTTGAGAAAATGTTCCAAGGACCAAGATTTAAATTAGAAGAAATTAATAGTAGAGAAAACTATGTGTTATTAAAATATAAAAAAAAACATTTATGAGCAGTAATAGAGACATTAGCTATTTTAAAGATTTATCAATAAGGAATTTGAAAGTGAAGGTAAAGGAGATAAAAGCTCAATATGGAAATTATTAAATTTTACTAACTCCTAGAAATCATAATTTCAAGATTATTAGAGTTCATGAGATTGTAAATAATTTAAAATATGGCTTGATGCGATTAAATCTGTACTTACTTTTCCTAAAACTCTACCATCCTTCACTACGGGCATTGCAGAAATTTTAAATTGCTCAAACTCTCGTACAATATCTAAAATGGTAAAGTCTGGAGATGATGTAATAACTTCTTTTGTCATTATTCGCTCGAGTGTTACATCACTTAACCCCTCGGCTGTAGCTTTGGTAACATCCCAATCTGTTACAACCCCAACAAGTTTCTCATCAGATAGAACAGCAATAATCCCACTGTTTTTTTCTATCATAAGTGCTGCTGCTTTTTCAATGCTAGAGTTAACGTCGATAGTGGGAAGAGGAATCATAATATCTTTGGCTGTCCGCTCACTCTCTTTTGCACTTAGACGTTGGAGACTAATGCGTTCAGCAGCATTGCAAGGTAATAAATCTTGATTTGCTGCTAATATATCTATTAATTCTATCATGTTATGATGAATGACTTCCTCCCTATACTTTTCTCCAGCTTTTAAACGCTTTTTAGAAATCTCATTAAATTCTTGTGCGTGATTTTTTAACCATTTCTCTACCTCTTCTCTTTTACCCAATATTTCTTCTGGGATTTGAAGATTAGTAGGCGTTTTAATTAGGTGTTCTTGGGTAGCAAAAATTACCCCTCCAGAATTAACGAGATAATCTGTTGCTATCATTACTCCCTTTTCGCGATAAATTATTTGTTCCATTCGAATTCGTGCAGCCTTACGATTGGGATCAGGAGAATAAGTATTAGCTCCTTCAATTATTACTGACCATTTACCAACTCGATTCACAGTCATAGAAGGGTTTTCAGATTGGCGTACTCCCAGATAATTAAAAATAGGAGCTGCTGGAACTAGACAAAATGCATTTTCAAGAAGTAGATTATTTGCATCTGTTGAGAATTTAATTGGGTGTTTGTGTCCTTTAGACATTATATTTGTCTTATAATATATGTTTGTGACTAAACGATGATCTTTCCAAACCTCGAAAAGGTCTGCAATTGGCAATCCTAACTCGTCAAATAAATATCCCTCTAGATCACTTATTCCAATTATCTTAGCTTCAGGAATTCGATTTTTTAGTATATATGCTGTGTGAGCCCCTACTGCTCCAAAACCTTGTATAATTATTTTTACGTCTTTCGAATCCGGAATTTCTAGATGTGCAAATTGAGAAATTACTCTCAATCTGGGCATTATCTCAAGAAGAGTTTGTAAAGCGATTACTATTCCTCCAGCAGCAGCACCAAGTTCATCTATGCGATTACCTCCCATATCTGCCGTCTTTGAAACAGCGCTATCAATTCCATTTTCTATTGCGATTGTTTTCATATCTTTATCGTTAGTGCCAACATCTGGTCCAGGGATATAAATATCGTTATATGGACGAAGTAATTGAGCAAATCCGCGAATTATTTCTTCGTGATCCTCATCTGAAAGATCTCTGTCAGCAATAATCCCCACTTTCCCTCCTCCATACGGTAAATTTGCTGCTGCATTTTTTAAAGTCATTCCACGTGCTAAATTGTAAATATCAGAAGGTTTAATATCTGGAAGCATTCTAATCCCCCCTGTTGAGGGTGTTCCCATCGAAAGATTATCAATCACTAAATATCCTCCAATTTCTTTTGGAGATTCATCATTCCACATACAAATAACGAGATTTGGTCCTAATTTATCAACAACGACACCTAAACGTGATAATAAATGTTCATCGGTATTTCTAAACTCCAAATAACATTTTCCATTCTCTTTTCTAAGTCGATTTTTAAGAGTCGCTTCTGGGAGTTTTTCCTTAAGGTAAGTTTCCATTTTCTTAGGGATCATATTATCCTACCTAACATTTTAATTAATGAAAATGTGCAAAACGCTAAATAATGTGAATTACACTTACTTAAATAGAATATTCAATTTAAAAGTATTTGGATTTATTTATCTACATCAAAATGAAGTGATTTTTTACTGAGTTCTTGATGAAATAATTAAATAGTTTCTTATTTTAGAATCAATTATAATTTAATATAATTATACTAATCGGTGGTTAAATGATAACATTAATCGCTTCTGTAAAAGTAAAAGATGGTAATATGGAAAAAGCAATTGAAGTTTTAAAAGAACTTGTACCTAAAATAAAAGAAAGTGAACCAGGACTTTTAGAATATATCCCCCATACAGTAAAAGGTTCAAAATTTAAAAATACAATAATATTTTATGAGAAATATAGGGATGATGAAGCCTTGAAAATCCATATGGCAAATTTAGTAAAGAATATGGCTGAATTTTCCCCTCTGCTCGAACCAGGTATGGACCTTAAGACGTTAAGTAGTATAATATAACTTTTTTTTTATTATTATTCATCTTGGATGTATGGTTTTCCTGAAAATAGACAAAATACTGTTAGGAAAATACTTTTTCAAGTTCGTCTTTTTGTTTACTGGAAATTCGAGGTGATGAGAGTTTGGTTATTAACTCTAAAAAGATCCGTATATCACCTAAAAATAAAAAAAAGAATGTATCGAGAGAATTGTAGCTTGAAGAGAATTTTTCCTTAAATATTTCTTTTTGTTATTATAAATCTTGTTCTACTACTTTAGCATTTTATTATCCAATCTTGCGTATCAATGCCAAGCTTGTGTCATGAAGCATTTTAGAAACATTAGAAAGCATTTGGAGTGTTTGCTGTTGTTTTTGCAAGGCACTTTGCAGATCAACATTTGACAATTGATCATCTTCGTCCATATTTGCTAAGTCCTCTTCAAGGCTTTCTATATACCTGTTTAATGCAATAAATTTTAAAAGATCAACTTCCCCTATTTTTAAACGAGGAAAGTGCTTTTTTCCTTCTTTTTCTAGCGTTTGATGAAAATTAATAGCGTTTAAATTAGGATTTTCTCTTAACGATTTCACAATTTCATCACATTTAGTTCTTCCCGCTGGAGAGATTGATTGATCAAATTTTCTATATAATTTTCGAGTGGGTGAACTAGTAAGATTTAATTTCCTTATCTTTCTTCCAAAAAAATTTATATTTTTTTTTGTCATCTTTATTTCAATTCAATTTATTTAGTTAATTTATTTTTAGACGTACTAAATAGTTTTTTATTATTTTATATAAAAAATTAGAAAAATTTTCACCTGGCATGGACTTGAAAACGTATTTTAGCATAATGTTGACTTCACTTTTTTTATTAATCTTGGATGTACGGTTTTCCTGAAAATAGACAAAATTGTGCTTTTGCTAATTCTCTTCCAATATAATTGATATGATTTAAATTAGTAGTCAATTTTAATTCAATCATTTTTTTACTAATAGCTTCAGCGCTCGTACCTATAAGAGTATTCAACAGAATATGATCATTTGAAAAGTGGAGCACATTAATCTTATTAACATAGTGATTTAAGTAAATTTTAAAATATCCTCTTTCATCCGGGATATAATCCTGATTTATTTGATCAATATTTATTCCATCAGACTCGCTAATTTTATATTTAAGTTGATTAGTTTTTCCCTTAGCTCTAAAAATTTGGATTCCTTGATTAATTGGAGGTGTCTTTTTTTGTTTCGATAAATAGTTTAGTTTGATACCTTCTTTTAATTCTGTAACACCCCTCATTAGTTTAACACTATGTTCTACTGTAAATACAACACCAACATCTAGCTCTACAGCGATACTCGCTAATAATCCATTAATTCCAACGGAATCTATGTCCATTAATTCCACTACATTAGAGATTCCAAAAAATAAAGGCAATTTTTTTATTGCAGATAATTTACTATATAGAAAATAGGCTTCTAATGAATTGCATATTCCGGGAACTATAGGAGTTTCTAACAGAGGATCAGCTATTAACTTTTTAAATCCATAATCCTGTAAAATATTAGTTAGATTTAGAAGATTAGTTACACGAGTTTTAGGATCTTTTGGAAAATACCCTTTTTTGATATTAGTTGGAAGAATTACAACAGGTATTTCTTTGGGTATGCTAATAAAATCTTTATAATTACCACTATCAAGACTTAGAATTAGGTCAATTCCACATTCTACTGCTTCTAAAAGTTCCGATGTTTCCATTGAATCAATGCTAATTAATGTGTTAAAATTCGTCCTTAATAATTCAATAATTTCCGTAATTCTATTTGGATTTGGTTTATTTGCCACACATCCAATATCTATGATATCTGCTCCGGAGCGAATATAATGTTGAGCCTTTTTAATTATACTTTTATTGCTTTTGTTTGTACAATTTACAATTTCGGCAATAATTGGAGGAGGGAGATTTCGACCAACTAATATATTTGATCTCTCTTCATTAATAAAAAAAGTATCAGACCCTATATTATTTAAAGCGTTCTCATATTGTTCTTTAACTATTTGGTGATATGTATTTTTTCCAGAATCCTCGAATAACCTATTTGCTGGAATTTTATTAGATAATTTTATATTATTATTACTTAAATTTTTTAAAATCATTTGTAGATCAGAAGCAAATTCAGGGCCTTTTCTTATTTCAACTGAAATCTTTTTTTCCAGAGAGGATGTATCCCACTGAATAAATCCCGGTAATAAAATTAGATCATAATTAGAAACAGGTGCAGATTCTAGCAATTCTCCTGCCATACTCTCACTTAAAAAAGCCGAAACAGAAATAGGAGCTTTTATTACCTCAACAGAGTGAATTTTTATTGATCCTATTAATTTTTTGATAATTGGATAACTTTGTAAACCTGTAATTATAAGAATTTTAATTTAAATCACTAATTAATTTATCTTTATCAAATGGAATATATATATTATCTAACAATGAACCTGAAGCTTCCTTTATTTTTAAATTATCAACAATTGGTTTATAAGTACCTCCTAAAATACCATTAGCAATGAAGGATGCTCCTTGGGCAGCACGTTTAGCAATTTTACTATAAGACTTCATTAACCTCACTGGGGCTATATCTTTTAAACTTCGTACTATTCTATTTTGAATAATATCTAAATTCGCACTACGCCCTGCTAATAAAATTTCCATTATTTTATTCTTGCTTGAAAAAGATGAAGAAATTCCAAATATCGCTTTTTCCAAACATGAGATATATGCATTAAGAGCAAGTTTTACTTGGTCATTATTTTCTGCTAATAAAACTATTTTTTCTAAACTCAAATCTGAATCTCCAGCAATGTAAGCAAGACCACCTTTGTAAGTATGTTTTTTATGGATTTCCTTAATTAAACAAGCCAACTCACCATCAAGGCTTCCACATGCTCTAAATCCCATAATATTAGAACCACCTATACCATCAATTATTTGTCCATTTTCAATCGCTAAAATTGCTGTGAAACTGTAACCGATTTCGACCATTATAAAATTCGTTTCTTCTGGTCGTGATTTAAAATGTTCCATTTGATCTTTGATTCCAACAACAGCTGTACATAATTTATCTGAGGTGCCCATGTCAATTTTATTAATTTTTCTATATTCAGGAACGGTAGGGAGATGTTTCACTCCTGGAATAATTACTGCTTTAACTGATTCAGTTTTAAACAGTCTTAATATTTGACCTAATCCTAAGATTTTATTCTGATCATCTTTGCCAAATTTCATTAAGATTAAAGAGATATCGTTTTCTGTTAACTCATGAATTTCTTTTAACGGGAGGCCAAAACCACTTGGAGCGACTATTAAATCAATAGGTTTTAACGATTTAATAATGTTTATAGCTTTTTGAGGTTCTTTAATTAACTCTCTTGAAGGAATAGAGATGTCTATAATTATCTTATTATCTTCTAATCCAAAAAAGTCCCACGATAATGACCCGGGGTCAATCCCTAGCACTTTCATATTAAGATAGATTCAAAGATTTAGATGTGAATATTAATCTTATATAATTCCTATTTTTAATTTAAAATTATTATTTATTTTATTCATTGATTTGGAATTATGTAATAAATTTGTTACAATATAATGCTCAAGAAGAATCTTAGAGATTATAGAAATAAGGCAAAAGATATATATACTCACGTTAAATTTTTAGAAATAATATTAATACTGAGGTGAAATAATATTACCGTATCCGTTTGGGTTTGTAAAATATGTGGAGAAGCGTATATAAGTGATGGAAAACCGAATCGATGTCCTTTTTGTGGAGCTTATGAAAAATATTTAATCGACTCAAAGGAGTATGATGATTCTGGAGCTTTTGATGTTGAACTTAATGATGTAGATAAAGTTAATGCTGAAAAGGCTCTGGATGTGGAAATTTCAAATGCTGTTTTTTATAAATGTTCCAGTAAAAAAACTCCTGAGATAGATGGACAGAAATTATTTAAAATACTTGCTAAGGTTGAAAGTGAACATGCATCTGTATGGAAAAAGCTCTTAAAATTAGATAAAATTGAATTTCCAAAATATAACAGCTGCGCGTCCGATTATAAACCAAATTTAGAAGAATCCCATCAAAGAGAAGAGAGAGCAATAAAGTTCTATGGAGAGGCCGCAGCAGATGCTACAAATCCAAGAATTAAAGAAATATTTAAAGCTTTTATAGAGGTAGAAACAGATCATTTAAAACTCTCAGAAAAAAGACTTAATTAAACCTCGAGAGATTCCTTAATAAATGAAAACCTTATTTTAGGTTTTTACTTTTTTATCTATCGCAACTTTAAATAATCGCACATGCAGCTTATGACCTCTTAACTTTTATTTAATTTTGTTAAATTTATAAATAAGAGCCTAAATAATGAAAAAGCAAGGTTTAATCTTTGAAATTCAGAGATTTTCAACAGAAGACGGACCTGGGATTCGGACAACTGTTTTTATGAAACAATGCCCATTGAAATGCCTATGGTGTCATAATCCCGAATCAATTCTTAAACACCAACAATTAGAATGGTTAAAGCATAAATGTATCGGTTGTAGAACTTGTATAGATACTTGTCAACTCAATGCTTTATTTCTTGATGAAAATGGAATGAAAATAGACAGAAATCTCTGTAATTCATGTGGTGATTGTGTTAACGAGTGTCCCTCCACCGCAATACGTATGTTTGGAAAGTGGTGGGAGTTAGATGATCTATTTGAAGAAATCAATAAAGATAAAATATATTATGACACATCAAAAGGGGGTATTACTATTTCAGGTGGAGAACCCACACTCCAACCTGAATTTTTATTGAGTTTATTAAAAAAATGTAAAGATAATGATATAAAAACTGCATTAGATACGTGTGGATATGTTTCAAAAGAAATACTCAAATCAATTCTACCATACATAGATTTAATTTTGTTTGATATAAAAGAAATTAATACTGAAAAGCACATGGAATTTACAGGTGTTTCTAATGAAAAAATTTTAAAAAATGTGTTATGGATTTCTAATTATCAAGAAAAAAATGACAAAAAAATATGGATTAGGACTCCTATAATTCCAAACTATACTGCTAGTAAAGAAAATATTAGAAAGATTGGAGAATTTATTGTAAACAATTTAAATAATACTCCTGAGCGATGGGATTTACTTGCGTTTAATAACCTCTGTGCTTCAAAGTATGAACGATTAAATCTTGATTGGGTTTTTAAAGATGAACCTTTGATGTCCAAGGAGCAAATGGAAAGTCTTTATGAAATCGCAAGAAGTACCGGTGTTAAAAATCCCAAATGGTCTGGATTAACTAAAAAATAACCGATTTCTAACTATAAATTATTGAGTTGATACAAAATTTGAATAATATGAAATTTAACCCTCAAGAGTTTGGATTAAGGGTTAATTGCTTATATGAAATTTTAGCTACTACATATTCAACTAACGAAAAATTTAGAAAAATAACCCCAAATGCTTCTTGTATGGGAATTCGATTGTTAAAAAATAACAAGATTTCAATTCACCCTTTTCCAAGCACAATAACATACAAAAATTTAAAAAAAAACAGTTTGTTTGTGATAAACTTTGTAGATAACGTTTATTTATATGCTTTGGCTGCTTTAAAGGAATCAGATTCACATCTAGGATTAACAGAATTCCCCTTTAATTACTATGCTTTCAAGGAATTAAAATCAAAAAATGTCTCTCTACCGTATATAAATAAAGCTTGGGCTTATTTGATTTGTAAAGAAATAGAACAAATTGAAAAAGTTAAAAAAAGTGCTTTGGGAGACTCTAAAGTAACCGAATTCAGATTAAAAGTTATAGAATCCGAAAAATTAAGAGAATCATTCAATTTATTCAATAGAGCAGACAATTTAACAATAGAATCTATTATACTAGCCACGAGAATTAAAATTGCAAAAAATAATGATAATCAAAATCTTTACGATAAATTTCTAAACCAACTCAATTTAAATCTTGAAAAAATTGAAAGATTTGGAAGGAATGACAAAGCTCTAAAAGCAGTTAACCTTGTCAAAAAATTTATTGAAAATCTATAAATCAATCTTCTTGAAATACAATAACTTTATCTAAACTAGGTTTAAACTTACCATTAAAAAAGATTTTATTAAAAAGATTCATCATTCTTATACATTCTTTCAAATTCAGAGTTATTTCTTGGTTTTTCTTAGAATCAAGGAACTTTTGTACTATTTTTGTTTTATTTAATGCTCTATTAAAAACTAAATACGTTTCTTTAAATGGCACTTTCTCTTCTTTTTTAATATTTATACTAATGTTTTTAGTTTTCATGTTTATACATCTTAATTTATTTCATTTTTAGAGCTATTAAAAGCAAAAATGCGATATTAAAATTAGTAATTTTAAATTTATTGATAGCTATAACTTATTTTCATTTATTTTCTCAATAAACATTAATGGATATTGCATTTCTTCAATCCAATCAATTTTAGCCACTACATCAACGTTTTCATATGTAATATTTATTTCCGCTCTGATAATCTTCCCTGTAATTTCATCATAATCAAAAGGACTAGATTTTTCCCTCAAGATTTTATTTCTATCTAATTCTATATTTACTGATTGGACGAATGGTTGACAAGATATTGCTGATTCAATTCCTTTCTCTATTGATTTAATAGTTTCTTTATTGGAAGTTATAGGAATTCCACACAAGATATGATAAAGTGCCCCTAGCTTAATCCCGGTTTCAAAACAAGCACGTTCTTTATTTGTTAAGTCTTTTGAAAAATAAATTTGGTTAGGATTCTTGGGCATGTCTAATCATTTAAAAAATTCTATTTTTGCTCCATTATTGTTGGGTTTACAAATGTAGATGTGTCCCGCTCTATTTCTTTGAGATTTTTGAATAGATTTCAGTAATTCTTCAGCTTCCGAATCAGATTCTACGATACCAATAATACTTGGCCCGAACGAAGACATTCCATAAGCTTTTAATCCATACTCTTCAAAGAAGGACAGGAAGTTTTTAACAACATTGTCCTGTAGATTTATTTCAACCTTTTTAAAGCCAATACTTTGGATTCTCTTTAATCCTTCTCCAAAACATTTTAAATCATTCTTAATTACACCAGGAATTACTTTCATAAGTATTTGGTGAGAGACTTCATTTACTTCATCTCTAAGGATTGGGGCATGAGTTTGAAAAACTCTAACTTCCTCATCTCCATAAACACCTTTTTTTACATTTGGTATAATTAAGACGAATCTCCAATTGCTTGGAATATCAATTTGAGAAAGAGTAAGAGCAGGGTTCGCTTTATTCGAAGCAGAGGATGGCAAAAAAGTCTCTTTTTCCTTTCCTTTTCCAAAATCATGACCGCCATCTAAAATAAAACCGCCAGTTTCGAAGCCTTTCCACCCTATCCCCGATGTTCCACCTCTTTGGACTAATTTTGTTAAATCCCTAGTTGTTAAATGATTTATATTCTTAAGTTTCATTATAGCTGTTGCGATAGCTAACGATAATTGCGTTTTTGATCCCAAACCTACATGCGATGGAAAATATCTTTTAAGATTGAAGTGAAAATTTTTATTACTTATATTATATTTCTTAAACACCATGGAAGCTATTTCATTGATAACTTCTATTGATTCACGATAATATTTATGAGCTTCTATTTTGAATTCTTCAGCATGGTTTGATGCTTCAAATACTACATTCGGACGGTCCAACATAAGACCAATTCCACCATCTACTCTGCCAGTATAACCATTCTCATCGATTAAGGAGAGATGAATTCGACAAGGTGTTGTTATTCTTACAGAAGTCATTTTTTTTCAAGAATTGAGAACTATAGATATGAATTTTTAAAATAATTTAAATATATTATAAATAAAATCTGGATGAAAATATCACTCGTTGTTGATTCCAATTGATTTATTCTCATTATTTAAATTTAACGAATCGAATAGAGTTTAATATATATTAGTTCATTACTTATGAAAAAACTTTTGTAGATATTTACATTTTCTAATATTTTTATATAAACCGATAATGGTATGAATTATGGCAGAAAGGCAAGAAAAACGTTTTAGTGAAATAGGGCAACAAATTTACAATAACTCACCTTACATGTTATATATTTTTAAATTAGACGGGACCATGGTTGATTGTAACAAAAAGGCTGAGGAGTGGTTAGGTTATGATCGTTCTGAAATAATAGGAGAAAATTATCTAAAATTATCAGAAATTCCTGCTGAGCTGTTACCAAAAATGAGGGAGAGGCTTAAAAAGATTGCTCAGGGAGAAATCCCAGAACCTTTTGATATGCAATTATATAAGAGAGATAGATCAATAGCTTGGATAAATGCTTATATCTCCTTCTTTCAATTAGATAAAGAGAAACTTTTCTTAGCAATTATTCAAGATGTTACTGAGAAAAAAAGAAGTGAGCAAAATTTGAAAGAATCAAAAGAACAATACCAAAGAGCCTATGAACATGAAACCTTCTATAAGGATTTGTTTACTCATGATATTAATAATATCCTTCAAAGTGTCTATACTTCTTTAGATATCATTAATTTACAAATAGAATCTATTAAGGATTCTAACAAAATAAAACCTATATTAGAAATCATAAAAGAACAGGTTCATAGAGGAACTAGCTTAGTAAATAATGTACACAAATTCTCACAATTAGAAGAAGCAGAGATAAATTTGCAATCTATTAATCTCAAAAAAATATTGGATAAATCTATTAAATATCTCAAGAAAACTTTCAAAAATAAGGAAATTAATATTCAATTTGAAACCACAAAAGAAGAAATATATATTCAAGCAGATAAGCTTCTTAAAGATGTTTTTGAAAATATTTTGATCAATGCTGTGAAACATAATGATAATTCGAATATCGAAATCGTTATTAAGACATCCAAGTTTCAAGAAGATGGAATCTTCTTTTGGCAAATTGAATTTATTGATAATGGTAAAGGCATTCCCGAAGTTAAAAGAAAAAGCATTTTTGCAAGAGGTTTTAAAGAAGACAGAAGTGTTAGCGGCATGGGACTAGGATTATCCTTAGTTAAAACTATTATTGATAAATATAGCGCGAAAATATTGATAGAAAGTAGAGTTCCTGAAGATTATTTGAAGGGTACAAATTTTAAACTACTATTTCCTGAGGTGGAATGAATTGGTAAGAGTATTAATAGTAGAAGATGACGAATCACTTAGAAACCTTTATCGAATCGCTTTAAAATTAAAAGGTCATGATGTTATTGGGACCGCTGGTGATGGTAATGAAGCGGTTGATATGTTTAGAAATTTTTCAAAAAAACCTGATATAATCATCATGGATCATAGAATGCCGGGTAAGAATGGACTGGAAGCAACTAGAGAAATTATGAAAATGGATGGTAAACCAAAAGTTATTTTTGCAAGTGCTGATAAATCAGTGAGAGAAGAAGCTATTTCCTTAGGAGCAAGAAGTTTTAAGTCAAAACCATTTAGTCTTGAAAAATTATGTTCTAATATTAAAAAAGCTATGAATAGTGGACACATTACGCTTAAAAATATTTAAAGAGGTAATTAATGAGTATCCATTTCATTGCAAAAATAATGATAATAAGACATTTTAAAAACCTTCTTTAATAAAATCCCAAGCTATGTTTTATAGATGTGGATCAAAGTATTTTTCTATTAACTTATGCTATATGCATTAAGAGAATCGTTGTAAAATGATTGAAAAATTCTATTATCTTGTATAGTGTTTATTATGAGCGATTTAGAAGGGTTAACAAGGAGACTTATTAATAGAGGTTATACTGAACGGCAAATTCTTGAAAGATTAATTCAAGAATATCATGATTTTAAGGATATAAGTGATACTTTAGCGTTCAAATATGCAAGGGCAGTATTGGAAGAATGCCAAAAAAGTGATATTAAGGGTATAACTGATGCATTTATTAGAGAACTGTTAGATATCAACAGGGCTAATGTTTCAGTTGGTAGACAGGGTGTAGGATGTAGAGGATCTGGAGATTTTTTTGTACACAAATTAATAGCAGAATTATCTGAAACAGATTATAAAGCATTTTTATCACCATCATCTTTGGATGATGCAGGGGCAGTTCGATTACGTGATGTTGAGATGTTTCAAAATAATACCATAGAAACTAATAACTTAATTATTGTCTCTAAAATGGAAGGGATTCATTCTAGATTAAGCGATTTTCCTTTTATTTGTGGTTTTCATGTTACACGAGCAGCCTTGAGGGATCTATATGTAAAAGGGGCAAAACCTATATCCATAATGGTTGATATTCATTTAGCTGATGATGCAGATATAGGAAAATTGTTTGATTTTATGGCAGGAATCTCAACGGTTTCGGAATTAGCTAGAGTACCTATTACTGCAGGATCAACTTTAAGGATAGGAGGGGATATGGTGATAGGTGATCGCCTTGTGGGAGGAATTAGCGCTGTTGGAGTATGCGAAAACTTGTTAGCAAGGAGGAATATTCAAATTGGAGATAGAATATTGATGACGGAAGGAGCAGGAGGGGGAACAATATCAACTACGGCAATTTACTCTGGAAATCACAATGTTGTAAAAGAAACGATGAATATTAAATTTTTGAAAGCGTGTGAAAAAATTCTTAATTCTGATTATGTCAGTGAAATCCGAGCTATGTGTGATGTCACAAATGGTGGAATAAGAGGTGATCTATACGAAATTAATTATGAAGCTAAATGTGGAGTTAATATTTATGAGGAAAAGGTAAAAAAGCTTGTAAATCCCAAAGTATTTGATCTATTAGAAAAAGTTGGTGTTGATTATTTAGGAGTTTCTTTGGATGCACTCTTAATATATTGTTCTGAATCTATTTCGGAAAAAATCATTTCTGATTTGCAAAGTATTAATGTTAAGTGTGAAGAAATTGGATATGTTGACAATTCAAATCAGGTAAAAATGATAATGGAAGGGAACAATAAAACAGAAATCGTTCCAAAGTTCAGAGAATCAGCTTATACTAAAATAAAACAAGAGATAGGAGAAGAAGAACCTGAAAATATTGTATTGATGGAAAAAAGCATAGAGAATGCGGCTATGAAATCTTTAGATAAAAGAAAAAAGATGATTGATTTTATTAAAACACAAAGTTAGATTGGATTACAGATCTAAGACTTCATTCATAGAACCTGATCTAAATCCTTCAATATCTACAGTAATATAAGTAAATCCTAACTCCTTTAATTTGTGTCTAATTAATTCTAAGTTTGGTGGTGTTAAGATATATGGCATATCTTGTGGCAATATTTCAATACGTGCAAGACTATTTTCATGTAACCGAACCCTTAACTGTTTTAAATTAAATGTATCTTTAAGGAATTTTTCAGATTCCCGTATCATCACTAATTTTTTTTCATTTATAATTTGACCATAAGGAATCCGGGATGAAAAACAAGCCATCGAGGGTTTAGATTGAACTTTCAAATTAAAGAATTTACTTAGTTCTCTTATTTCATTTTTATCTATCTTAAATTCAATATATGGGGTTGAAATTTTTAATTCTTTTAACGCTTGCATACCTGGTCTATAATCTGAAAGATCATCCATATTTGAGCCATCTAATACAATATCAAAACCTAATGAATTTTTAATTTGAAGAATATCGTTATACAATCCAGTTTTACAAAGATAACATCTATTAGAAGGATTACACTGAAAATCTTTATCCTTAAGTGGATCCCTTTCTATAATCTTATGTTTAATGTTATGTTCTATAGCAAATTGTTTAGTTTCTTCAATTTCATAATCGGGATAAAGAATAGACTTTTCAGTGATCAATAATGTCTCTTTAGCATATTTTTTTGAAAGAAAAGCTAAGAGAGAGCTATCAACCCCTCCTGAAAATGCCACAATCACTTTTTTTTCTTGAAAAAAAGCCTTCAAATCATCCAATTTTTTACGTAGAGCGATCTTTATGGCGTTCATTGTACAATTTAGTTTTAATTTAATATCTTCTAAAATGTAATTTAGGTTTATAATTTAATATTTTTTAACTAAAGGAAAATTAAAACCTGTGAATTTTTTAAAAATGAATATATAGTAATGAATAATTACGCTCACTTCATAAAATTAGCTATAATTTTTCTTAATATCCAGATTTGAAGAATAGAAGAGTGTTTATTTTTTGTAATGTTATGAAAACTAGTGGATAATACCAAGCCAATGCCATAAAAGTCATAACCCATTCTAAAAACTCTCTTGTTAAAGGTTGTGGATTAATAAGAAATAATATTGACGCTACAGGTGGACCAAAAACCATAAAAAACCCTATAGATCTTGGAAATATTTTTTTTTTCAGAACAATTGCTAAGCCGGTAAAAAATGAACCGAATGCGAAACCAGCAAATGTAAGTACTGCAAAAAAATAATGTACCATTGGAGAGCGATCTAGGCTGAAGATTCCTATATTAAACATTCCTATAACCCCAAGAATTAATGAAACGACTCCTGAATAACCAAATATCCTCCTAAATAAATTAATATAATGAATCTTCTTTGAATTGTCAATATTATCACTCATCTCTGAACTATACAGGCGGCTCATGTTCAGAATTAAAGGAACAGTAAAAATAGAAGTAATTATCACTGTAATATCCAGTATAAATGGCGCCGGAGTATACCGTTTTGACCCTAAATCACTAATATAATTAAACCACAAACTATACCCTATAGGACCGTAATTCATAGCAACTGCTATTCCTATTAATAATCCCGGCAGAAATGATAACAATGAAATATATACGCTAATTTTGACTACTTTAGGTTGTGTTATTTTATCATAGATACGCTTAAACCTATTCCTAATATTAGCATACATAATTTTTAATTATTTCTTACTATCTATTTTATCAATTAAAAAATTAAACTGAATCAAGTTTAACATTAACGCGTCTTCTTTACATATAACAGATATTCTAATTATTTATTTGTTTTCTTTTCGGTAATTCCATTTAAGATTTTGTTGTCACAAACATAAAAAACACCAGAGAAAGAAAAGTAAAAATTGGTCTCTAAAAGTTTTATAATATTGTGAAATTTTTAGTATTATAAGAACCATAATATTAAAAAAAATTAAAAAATAAAGTAGAGTTGATCGAAAGTGATAAAACGAATAAAAGATCAAGATTCGAAGGGTCTAATAGCTTCAAAAGAGAATAGAAAGATAATGGAAAAATTTGAATCCGATTTGGTGCGTGGAATGAGTAAATTGATAGTATTATCAATCATTAAAAAATTCGGAGAAGAAGGGTTATATGGATACAAAATCATAAAAGAGCTTGAAATTCAGACAAAAGAGATTTTTATTCTAGAAGAAGGTCATTTATATCCCTTATTAAGAAAATTAAAAGAAGATGGTTTACTAAAATCAGAACAAAAAACGGTACAGGGGAGAAATAGAACTTATTATACTATTACACACCCGCAAGGGGAGCAATTTTATAATCGAATGGTAGGTTTTTTTTCAAAGTTGACAGAAGCATTAGGACCATTGTTCGATGTGGATGTAAATTTATACCCAGAGAAATATTTATTCTGTCCAGAATGCGCGAATAAAATGGATCTTACTAATTTAGAGTATAAATTTTGTGATGTATGTGGATATAATATAGAAGAAATAAAGGAAAGAGGTAAAAAATAATGAGTGAAAAAAATATGCAGAACTTTGTTAAAGAATATTTAAAAAAAGTAAAATCCAAACTACCTGAGTGGTTAAAAGATAAGAAGGAACATAAGGAAATCTTAGCTGAACTTGAAGAACACATTTGGAGTAAGGCAGATGAATTATCAGAAACTGGAACAGCGACTCAAAGATCTGTTCAAATATCAATTACTCATATGGGTACACCTGAGAGTATAGCAAAAGAATACAAACGTCGAGGTACACCAAAAGTATATATAACGGAAGAAATGTGGCAAATGTATTTGAAAGTCATAACCGTCGTATTTGGAGTTATAGTCGGAATTGTTTTAATAACACAGATCATAGAATTCATCTTTGGAAACTTTAATTCTATTCTAGATGCCATCTCGGGACTTCAGTTAGGACTTCTGGTAGCTTTTGTTGTTATTACGATAGTTTTTGTTGCTTTATCGATGGAAGGTTATTTCCCTGAAGACTTTAAATCAAAAAAAACCATAGAAAAGGAAAAACAAAAATATGAAACGGCACGAGAGGAAGGAATTCCAATTTCAGCAATTAAGATTAAACTCTTAAAGTCCTATATAAAACCTGCAGGAGAAATTGTTGGAGGTTTCATAGGTATTATTTTTGGAGTAATATTAATTGTACAACCTATTCCCGTCATAACTAATTTGATAGATACAGAATTTCTTATATTCTTACAATTTGCTGGGTTATTTTTTGTTGCTGAAAGTGCCTTAGGTTTAATTCGGGGATTAATTGGGAATAGACAGATGATTGCTCATCAAATTATACATAGTATTACGATAATTGTAAAGTTAGCTTCGATATCTGTGGTTATTTTGATGATGAACCGTCCTGAAATATTCCCTATCTTGGTTGTTGATAACCTTTCTACGAGTCTTGTGAATATTGGAATAGCACCAGAATTCTATAGTATATTTAGAGTTATTGCATGGGCTATAATAGCGATAATAGTACTAACTACAATTGAAAATTTTATTGGGATCACTAAGGCTGAGAAATATAAGAGTAGAGAATAATTAAATATCATTTTTTTTTTTCATTTCTTTTTAGTAAATTGTGTGTGTGCTACTGACATTGACTAATCTTGGTAAAATTATATTCGATGGATAATCAGGACCAACTAGCAATGTATTATTAGCTATATTATATTTTAGATAATTACTAGCTAACGGAGCTCCGGTATTTGGATTCGCTGCGAAACGTGGATAATTTGAACTGGAAATAACTACTCGTATCTTGTGACCTGGTGCGAAAACATATGCAGAAGTCCACAAATCAATCAATAATTCATACACATCCTTTTGATTCCCAGACATAAACACATTGGAAGTGTAATTATATCGAGACCTAACTGTCAATGAACCATCAGTTATTAACATTGAACGACCATCAGGGTATACATCTGTTAATTTAACAGTAAAATCTGTATCTGTACAGTTAGATGTGATGAATAACTTTCCCCAAATTCTTCCGACAACTTCAATTGATTCTGTTAATGTGGGAGTTTCAAATATCAAAATATCATTCCTACTTTCAACACTTCTTTGATCCATTGGCCCGGTAATATCAAAAGGTTGATTTTGTCCTCCTAAATTAGGTACAGGATTTCGAGGATCGTATAAATATGAGAAATTTTTGTTTATAGAAGGAAGGATACTGTTAATTAATCCGCCAGTGGAAGTGAAATACCATTTATCATCTACGTGATCAAGTGGCCAATCATATGCATATCTCCAATAATTCCAATTACCTGAAGAGTCGTCAACATCTCCCATCAAATAATATGCCACTCTGGCATCATTCCAATTTGTGGGTTTACCTAAAAGTGCATAATCAAAGACAGACTGTTCCCAACTGAAAGCGAGATCGAACCCTCTTGAATTCTTTGGATATGTTAACTCTCCTTGCTTAGTTGAATCAAACAGATTGACATGAGTCCAAGGCCCCATAATTAGTTTTTGTTTACCTTGAGCCTCTACAGCTCCATAATCATCGTATCCAATAAATCCATCGATAGTTCCTTGTAAGAAGTGGTCATACCATCCTCCGACATGGATGGCAGCGACTGAAATGTTTGAATAGGTTGGTCCGATTGGTATTGATAGGGACGTTGAATTGTAAAGCACTGCGTTTTGTGGGTTTGAATATTTAAATATCGTGTTTATCTGATAATCGAAACTATCAGGAGCAGTACTTTCGATCCATGTTTCTACTGATGATTTATGATATGAACCTTGATAAATTGCATGATCGAACATCTCTGGTGTTCCAAACCATAACTGTTGTGCCACTAATCCTTCTGGAGCCATTCCAGCATAATAATATTGATTTAAGCATAAAGCAGAAGGTCCAGAACTAGCTATTTTACCATTACTCCAGCTCTGATCCAATATCCATTCTATTGTGTCTACTCCATCTTGATACGATTTCGTAAAAAGCAGGAAGCTACCTCCCCTCTCTGAATCGTGCGTTCCTCGTAGATCCTGAATCACTAAATGATAATCTTGCGTAGAATAAAACGTCCTATACGTTTCCATCCCATTTTTTCCATAGGGAGTTCTAATTAAAATAACCGGTTTAGGTAGTCCAAATGATCCGGGAGCAAGATAGAGATCAGATGCTAATTTTACCCCATCTCTCATTTCAACATAATATGTTTTTTTTTCTGGTGGATCATAAACAGCAGAAATGGATAGTATTGTAGTAGGTAGGGCAATTAAACTTATTAAAATTACAACCTGAAAGATTTTCGGAAATTTGTTTATCCGACGTTTATTATATTTGTCTATCAATTTAGATATAGTTAAGTTAGATGTTTTTAATCCATAATGTAAATAAGCCAGTAAACTTATTCCAATTGCTCCAAGAGAATACAAATCAACTTCAATAAAGAGAAACCAAACAATTCCGACTAAAGGTGCTAGTATGTTGATGATTTTAGAAAAGTAAGTTATTAGTCTTAACCTATTATATTCTCCAATTTGTTTAAGATAATTGCCACTCATTAAGAGGGAATAAAATGATATGAAAATAGTAATTGGAAAGTAAATTATGCCAAAGAGTACTATTGAAACTTGTTTTATGCTAAAGTAAATTTTCTCATTTTTACTGAATAACTTAATTTCTTTATCCAATTCTTTATTGTAATCTTTATAATAATTGAAATAATAAGTTATAACATAAATTCCCCGGAAAATCAATAAGAGAAGCAAGTTTGTAATGAGAATTTGTTCGAGATTCAAGAAGCCTAAAGTATATAGCTGAAAAAAAACCATTATAACCCAATTAATCATAATAAGCTTATTGAAATAAACTTCTTAATAAAAGTTTCTGAAAATTCTTAAGAATCAATTATCCTTATTATTAAGATAAGAATAGTATAAGAGTCAAAAGTTGTTTAGTTAAACAGAAAGGTATAAAATAAAATATGGTGGATAGATTAGTGGAATCTGATAACAAAATCCATCGAAGATCTTTAGGAGTCCATTTAACATCTAGTAATATATTTCTAGAATATATATTACCAGCAATAAAAGATGAATTATGGTCCTATAATTGGATAGATTTATTTGCAGGAGAAGGAAACTTGATTTTTCCTATTTTAGATTCAATAGCGCCAAAGAAAAAGGTAGATTTTTTTAAAAATCATATTTACTTATTCGATATACAAGAAGAAATGGTACAAAAGTGTATTAAAAATGCTGAAATTTGCGGTATCCCCTCTGAAATAGCGGTTGATAACATAAAACTTCGTGATAACTTAGAGAAGTTTCCTACTTTTCTTAAAACGCTCCAATTTCCTCTGTATCATATAACAAATCCTCCTTATCTCTATTTAGGATATATAAGGAAACATGCTGAAACACAGAAATACTTAAAGTTGTTTGAGGGGGATTATGAGGGTTATCAAGATCTATACCAAATTGCTATGATCAATGACTTAAGAAATAATATTGAAAATTTAATCTATATTATTCCCTCAAATTTCTTATATGGTGCTTCGGTGTCAAATAAATTTCGAATGGATTTCCTTAAATATTATAATATTGATAAAATGATTATCTTTGAGAAAAAGATTTTTGAACATACTGGAACAAACATCTGTATTGGCTTTTTTAAAAGAAAAACGGTGGTTAAATCTGAAAATGAGGAATTCCTCGGAGTAAAATTTAAAAAACAAGATGAAATTATCGAGAAACAATATATTCTTAAACCAGAATTTAAATATCGGGCAGGTTCTGAATTTGATGAATTTTCCAGAAAATATCATTCTAAAAGTTCATTAAAAGTAAGTTATTACCTATTAAACGAAGAGGTTCAGAAGAATCTAGGAACTAATGAACTTAAAGTCATAGATGCAAATAATTATAAAAAAAATACTTATAGTAAAATCACTCTTCACCTTAATGATAATTTAAAAGAAAAAGTTGAATCTAACATTTTATGTGTTCGAACCGTTGATACTGGTTCTTATAATGGCAGAGCTGGGTTAGGAATAATTGCTGAAGACTTTAAAGTTAAAGGGATTTACGTATCGGGAAACACCTATAGAACACATCCAATTCAGATATTTATTGAACCACAAATTACTCAAGAAGATCAAATTCTATTAAAAAACTACTTTAATTTTATATTAGAAGCATTCAGAGAAGATTTAGACAGTGAATTTCTTACTACTTATAAATACTCAAACGCAGCATATACAAGAAAATATTTAGGGTTAACCCAAACAAGAAATCTAATTGAAACCTTACCTATGAATTATATGAACTCAAAAGATAAAGTCACCTTAAATTATTTAATTAAAAGAGGAGAATTTGAAGCAGTGTTAGAGTTTTTGAATAAAATTAAGAAGAGAAAAAACGATTTGATTAATTAAATATGCTTGCTAAAAGGAAAGCAATTAAACCTAAAAAGCCAGCAATTTTTATCGTTAAACTTATCTTTGAAAAATCTTTTTTTTCCAAATTTTTTCTTAACATCAAAACTATTGCATATAACATTATAGCTATTCCAAAAATCATTGATAATGAAAAAAGTAAAGGATTTAATATATTCGTAAAAAGTGGTAGAATATAAAAGAGGATTGCAAAAGCTGCAAATATTATTGAAACGTAAATAGATTTCTTAATACCTATTTGTATAGCTAAAGTTTTTACTCTTTCTTCTTTATCACCTTCTATATCTTCGCAACCCTTAATAACTTCACGAGACAACAAACCGAAGAAAGAAACTAAGAAGAAATAATAAATGTAGATTGGGATAACAAAACTATTCAAAATTGCGCCATATATCAAACCTATAGAAAAAGAAATGCTAACAATAATATTTCCAAAAAAACCGCTCTTTTTTCACCATTTTGCATAGAACCATCCGATAAAGCCAAAAAAAGCTACAACAATTACATTTAAAAACCCTAGTACAAAAATTAAGCTATGAAATATAGCAAAAATTAGTCCAATAATCAATGTTCCACAAAATAAATATTTAGCTTGTTTCAATGTAATCGCTCCTCTTGGAATTGGTCGCTCTGGTCTATTTACATTATCGATTTCAATATCGTATATATCGTTAATAATCATACTAGAACCAGCAAGAAAGAAATAAGTAATTACTCCAAGAATAATATTGAGAATTAATCTGTCTAAACTAATTCCTACTCTTGTATTTAAAATGCCAATGATTACAGTCAGACCACCCATTAAGGCATTGATAGGCCGAAGAATTTCAATAGCAGCTTTAATTTTCATGTGACCTCACTTTAATTATTTTAATTCATAATTTTTATTATGTTCCTTACCTGCATCTTTAATTTCATCAATTATTGCTTTAAGAGATGTTCCATTGTCTCTTAGAATGTTATTTTCCAAGAATGTGCCCATAACTATAACATCCGCTCCAGCTTCTACAAAAGCTCTTGCATCATCTCTAGTTTCTACGCCTCCACCTGTAATTATTGGAGTTTTAAGAATAGAGCAACATGTCGTTATGTGATCTGTTGGTATTTTTTCGCTACCAGAACCTGCTTCTAAATATATCATCTTATAGCCTATCATTTCTGCTGCTAGAGCATAAGCAGTAGTTAATTTAGGTTTATTTCTAGGTAGTAATCTTGCATTTCCAATCCAACCTGCGCTAGCTCCAGGTTCGATTATAAGATAAGCCATTGAAATATATTCTAAATTAGATGTTTTTATCGTATAAGACGCCAGAGCCTGTTGACCAATTATGAAATATGGGTCAGAAGAATTTAATAATGACAGATAAAATAT
>CAZRBD010000022.1:34627-36022 GCA_964598265.1 uncultured archaeon | reverse complement strand
AGTCACCGGAATATGAAGAATGGTTTTGGATATGTCTTTGAGTTAGATTAACGTAAAATTGACAGAAAGGTTTAAATACTACACTACAATGTTTTTTGATAATATTATCATCATTTCAAATAAAAAAATGGTTAATATCAATGGCAAATGAAGAAAAAGTAAGTGAAGAACAATTTTGGAAAGGAATTGCTAAGGAATATCGGACCATTATTATAATCGCTATTGTTGCAGTTATTGTTCTATTTATAGGGGCTTTGCTAGTAGGATATTGGTTTATACAAACATCTCCTCTTGGAGGACAAGGAACATGGACATTTGACGAGTGGACTCTAAATTACTTAGTGGGTTTTATGATCCTTATAATGCTTTGGGAACTATTATTTATTGGTGTTCCAGCAGGAGTGTTTTTTGGAGTAGGAGGATACATTTGGTGGTCTAATTTACCCCAAGAGAAAAAGCAAGAATTTAAAGATAGAGAGAAGAAAAAATCTCATAGAAAGAAAAATTATGGTGGCGGTGGAGGGTTTAGTTTTTTCACATTCATAGCTTTTTGCATTTTAATAGCATTAAAAGGAAAATACAACGCACAATTTGGCAGCGAAAGTTATAGCTTTTGGATATATTCTTGGTTCGAAGCATTCATGTGGATATTTATATATTTCGGAATTCCAGTAATTATAATTTGCATTATCCTCTATCTTACCGTATGGCGAAAAAAATCAGAGTAAATTACTTATTTATTTATTTTTTTTTTTTTAAAATCCTTATTTATTTAGTAAAATTATCAAAATTTGATATTTTGGGTTGCGTTAAATTATTAAAATTATTTAAATCTGAACTAGAAATTAAATAAGCACTGTTTAGATTAGAAACATTCACTTTTTCTAATGGCTTCTTAATCTTCTTTATGGTAGTTCGAATCGATGCTAAATTAGCCCCATCCACTGTGATATATCCTTTTCTGTTACAGGAGCATAAGATTCAAAATATTTTTGTACTAAATGAATTAATGCCATAGTTTCTGTGAATTTCATCAAATTTAAATTTGGGAAATGTTCTTGGAATATTATATAGGTGCTTCTTCTATCTTTCCAGTCTTTAAAAGGTTATTACGTATTAACAAGCCTTGGTCCACATCCGGGTAATTATTAGTCCCAGTCCCGATTTCAAACTTAAATGCTTTGTTATTTCAGATGTTGACAGCCGTTTTCTTTTAAAGATTTTTAGAATCACTCTTTTTCAAATACATTCATTACTTTCATAAATTATTGATTTTAAACTTGAATAAAAGAAAATTGAATTCAAGATCTAAGTTTCTTAAGTGTATAAGCAAAGTTTTTACCTAAATTTCTGAAAGTCTACCAGTTTTTGGATTAATTTTGGTTTTTTTATTAA
>CAZRBD010000022.1:8823-34617 GCA_964598265.1 uncultured archaeon | reverse complement strand
TAACTTAATTTTTTAATGTCTACCTTTTTTTTAGATGAAATATTGCCTTTATTTTAATTGGCATCGCTGCTTCGATTGCCGTGTTGTTTTGGTATATTCTTAAGAAAAAGAAGTAAGTTAATTTTTTTTTTTATTTTATTTTTATTTTCAAGCTCTTAGGATTTTGTAATCATTATCCCAACTTTTTAAATTATTATTACGCAAATTGAATAATTCTCTCTATCCAAATAATATAAAAAATAAGCTCAAGTGTTTCAAATTTTTCGTGAATTCCAATTAAAATCAAGTAAAAAGAAAAAAAAAAGAATTTTAGAATAAAAGTTTAATGGCCTAAAATTATCAAGATAAACGAGATCATGATAATAGTTCCAGCAATTCCAGCATGCAAAGGTGATACCCATGTGAATACAACAAATCCGATTGTTAAGACAACCCACCAGTTAAAAGGTATCTTGATGTCGACTAAATCAAGTGTAATGATCAGTAAAATAACAGCAACAATAATTCCAACGATAGGATTAATTACAACTATTGATGATCCGGCAGCAAGTAGTATAAAAATATTTATGCACTCATAAATTGTAAATCCTGCTCCAACTATAGCGACAAATTTAGAGTGAATAATATCTTTCTTTTCCCCAAGAATCTCCATAAGGCTACCAGTTAAAAGTATCACACCACCTAAATATGGTTTTCTAGTTCCACCAATAAGATTAGGGGTTGTTAAAAAGGCTAATCCAACTAATATTATTCCAAAAATTAGAGTTAACCACCATTTAAAGGGAATTTTCACAGGTGACAAATCAATGAACTCTAGTGAAATAAATATTATTATGGCAAGTATGATACTTATGACTCCAAACAACAAATCCCAGATAGGAGTAGTGTTAGCTAGAAATGCAGCAATGCTCTCTCCACATAGGACGAGTACTGCGATAAACGCTACAATTTTAGGACCAGTAATATCTTCTGTAGTAATTTCTTTTGTAGTAATTTCTTTTGTAGTAGTTTCTCCCATTATACATCACATTTTTTCATAATGATTAAAATTTTCGATTTTTTTTTAGATTAATTAAATGAATAGATTAATTAAATGATTAGATTAAACTTGTTTAAAAACGTTAACATACTTTTTATTATATGCTTAGTAAGATTCGGCAGTATTATTCGGCTGCAAAGTGAAAAATAACAACAATTAGAGGAAATTTAATTTAAAATTTAGATATTTAATTTATATTTAGTTTAAATTAGAAAGAATTGATTCAGATTCGTTTTCTTCTAATAAAATCATTTCTGGTAATTATAATAAGAAATTAAGATTTCATCTTTTTCAGCACATAAGCAAAATTCCTACCTAAATTTCTAAAAGTCCGAATACCTTCTGCATCATCTAATACTTCCCCTGGTAGTTTACCAATTCCCAAATTCCAATAAGTTGAACCAACAACAACCATTTCTTTTATTAAGAAGAAATAATTGATACTTGAGAAGACGTGATTCGCACCAGCCCGTCGAACAGCTACGACCGCAGCACCAACTTTATTTTTTAATCGACCTCTAACTGCAAAACCCGCTCGTTCTATCAATGCTTTTGTGCTTGTAGTTAAATTTGAGAAATATGTAGGAGACCCAATGATAATTCCATCAGCATCTAACATTTTTTGGATATATTCATTCATTCTATCTCCTTTTATAATACATATTTGATCATCATTTTCAATACATTTATAACAAGCAGTACAACCTTGCAATTTTTCCATGCCAATCCAAACATAATCACACTCTACTCCAGCTGCCTTTAATTCTTCCATAACAGTATTTAGACAGTGGTAGGTGTTTCCCTCTTTACGCGGAGAGCCATTAAACAACACAACTTTCAACTTTTTATACCTCTAAAACTATAATAGCTAATTATTCTGCAATAATTATTTTAATGCTATTAATTTTTATAAAATATTAGGAAATTTATGTGGCATTACCTAATTTGGTGAGTCGTTACAATTATATTTTATATTCTTGCAATTAAGTTAAAATTAAGATTATCGAAGAGTTAATATTGTTGATTAGTATCTAAAAAAGGGAAGTGATTAAAATATAAATCGTCCAGAACTATTGGCTCCTGTTCAAGACTGGAATTCTTTAAAAGTTGTTAGTGGATTAGCAGATGCCGTATATTTTGGTGTTAAGAATTTTAATATGAGGACCAAGGCTAAAAATTTTGAGAGAAAGGAGTTAAGTAAAATAGCTGAATTTTGCCATACTCAAAATCCTAGGATAAGGGCCTACCTAACAACTAACATTCTTATTTATGATTCTGAATTACAGGATCTAGAAAATTTAATCTCTGAAGCAAAAGATTCTGGAATTGATGCCATTATTGCTCACGACCTTGCAGCAATAAGAATCGCAAAAAGAGAGAATATGGAATTTCATATCTCAACTCAAGTAAATGTATCGAATATCGAAGCTGCGAAGTTTTATGAAGATTTAGGGGCAGAACGAATTATCTTAGCTAGAGAATTATCTCTTGAACAAATAAAACTTATAAAGCACCTTTTAACTAGGACTAAAACAGAATGTTTTATTCATGGCTCAATGTGTACTTCAATTTCTGGGAGATGTTATTTTTCGGCTACTACGTGCAACTCTGAAGAAAAATCAGCAAATCGCGGAAATTGTGTTCAATTATGTCGAAGAAAATGGAAGGTAATTGATGACGAAAATAACGAATTCATTTATAATGGTCAATTGTTTTTGAACGCAAAAGATCTTTGTATGATTGAATACATTCCTGAATTAATTGAAGCACACATCGATGCTTTTAAAATAGAAGGAAGAATGAAGGATCCATTATATATAAAGAAAGTCACTGAATGTTATCGCGAAGCAATAGAAAGCTATTATAATGATACTTATACTAAAGAAAAAGTTAAAGGTTGGCTAGAACGTGTTTCACAAGTATATAATCGTGGATTTCATACAGGATTTTACTTTCACAGGCCAACAATTGAAGATATTGAATTAACAAAAAGAGGGAATGTATCTCATATTAAAAAACATTATCTTGGAAGAATTCTTACCTTCGATGAGAACAGTAAATCTGCAAATGTATTACTCGAAAGCTTGGAATTACCTCTAAAAGTTGGGAATGAAATTATTATTATTGGAAAAAAAACATACCAGATTGAGACTATAAAAAAAATAATATTCAAAGGAGAGAAGATTAGAAGTATAGTCAGAAAAAGGCATACAGATCCAGTAAGAATTAATTTACGTATAGATCACTGTGAAACCAACGATAAGATTTATATAATGAAAATGAACTAAAAATTATAAATAAATTTTATATCTATGATGGATTTCGAAGAAAAAAGAAAAAGTTTAGTTGAGAGTCTTAAAGCTCGAGGACTATTAAAGAAGGAAAATGTGCTAAGAGCTATGTTGGTTGTTCCCCGACATAAGTTCTTACCTAAAAGTGTAGAATCAAGTGCATATTTAGATTCTCCTCTTTCAATTGGTTTAGGACAAACAATAAGTGCCCCTCATATGAATGCGATGATGTGTGAACATCTCGAATTAAAAGAAGGGGATAAAGTTTTAGAAATTGGGACAGGGTCAGGATATCATGCTGCTCTATGTGCAGAGTTAGTTGCTCCGAAAGAGTCAAATAATCCAGGTCATGTATTTACAATTGAACGACATGCGGAGCTAGTCGAAAATGCTAAGAAATCACTAAAAAATGCAGGATATTTTCCTGAACGTGTCTCAGTTATCCATGGAGATGGAACGTTGGGTTATGAGAAGGAAGCTCCATTTGATAAGATTTTAGTAACTGCTGCTTCACCTAAAAAAGTTCCACCTCCCTTACGGCATCAACTAAAAGATGGAGGAATTCTTTGTATACCGGCAGGTTCAAAAAGTTTTGCTCAAACCTTATATGTTATCAGAAAAAAGGGGGAAACATTTGAGTCACACAGTGTTACGGGAGTGAGGTTCGTGCCGTTAATCGGAGAGCTAGGATTTGAAGAATAAGTACTCTTCAATTAATAATTAAAGGAGTATAATTATTTTTTTAGGTGTTTTCTTAACCGTTCTTTCATTAATTTATTTCGTATTTTTCTTACAAATTCATTATTATCAATATTTTGTTTTATTGATTTGTGGTTATAGGGCCAACCAACCCGTTTTCTATTATCTTGTAAACCCACTTGTAGTCCCATTACAAAATTAAATTAATGATATTTGTAATTAGATCCTAAGAATATATAAATCAGCTGAAAACCGACAAAATTCTTACGAACTATACGAAATATCAAATTTTAGAAAAATATAAATATTAAAATATAGCAATTTTAAGATGAAATTCTAAATTCTTGTTAAGTTTAAAAAGAGGAGTAATGTTAATTCCTTGAAAGATTTTTTTATGTCCATCAACTGTGAAAGCGTATGCGATAATTGGGAATTTGTTAATTTTAATTGAATCTGAATTGCTAGTAATATCAATTTCGAGATGTAAATCATATGTTTCATCATAAGCTTTGAAATGTGAGCCTGTGTATTGAAAAGGTTCTACTAAAATCTTCGATTTTTCATCTTGAAAATTTAATTGGTTGCTTTCCCATTTAAAGTCATTTGGTTCGCCATTAAAGAAGAAGGGGATATCAAGGGCTAAATTCAAATTTTTAATAATTCTATTCAAAATTTCTTCTTTCTCTGGTGTTTCCTCGAAATTAATTCGCATAATTATTTCAATTTCATTATCCTCAACATATATATCTTTATTAATACGGATTGGGATTCTTTCATTAGAATCTGTATCTTTTATAGTCCCATTCTTTTCCATCTCTAAAATAGCTAATCTTCCTTCTTTTTCGCTACTTGTCACGTTAAAGCTATTGTCGATAAAATCTCCAAACTCAAAATAACGATCCGCTTGAATTTGTTCAAAACTAACATCATCATGGAGAAATCTGAGACGCAATAGACTCCTTCTATATCGATCAACAAGCACCTCTCTTGAATCGATATGCTTACTTTCATGATAGGCTTCTGGCCATCGTGTCATTGTATTCAATAGATTATAAGATTTAGGTTTATAATCTAATTCAAATATGGTACCTCCATCATTAGGATCAATATAGATATTCAATAAATCTGATTCAATTATATATTCTGTTTTACTATCCTTAGTGAAATCAATAGGAGTTATGTAAATATAAGATTTTAATTTTGGATTAATCAGTGCATTTATACTATCTACTATCTTCTCAGCGTTGATCAAATGGGTGTAAACAGAAAATCTTAGAAATTGTAAATAAACACCGCCAAAGAATCCATGCCAATAACAATCGTTAGATTGAGATTTATAAACCTCGTCCCATGCTTCATCAATTTTTTTTAATATTATTGAAACAAGATTTTCTTCAATTTTTACTAAATTTTTCTCTACATTGATAAGCTTATTTCTAACATGAAGCATTTTTTTATGCATATTATTTGATTCTGGATACTTAATAAGAAAATTTCTCCAAAATCCACCTTTCAGAAATTGATAAGTTTCTGTATTATGAACTTCTTTCAGGCCTTTTCGTATCCTTTTAAAATTATTACGAATTTCTGTTGGCAACACCCATTCTTCCATTTTGTCATAACTAGCCGTAGGAAGATAGATCAAACTTTTGGCTGAGAAATTGTTCATATATTCTGTAAGTGTTATCGATTTAATCCACCTATTATTCATGATCTGTTCAAAAAACGCAGATATAAATGGTTTTCCATTGTCTCCTTCTTGATGACCCTGCCCTTCCACATAACAAATCTGATATGTTATCCCCCAAACTCCCATTTTTTCTGCGTCAGATAGGAATAAGACACATCTATCACCTTCAACGTCCGCTGATTTTCGTAAATAATCAATCGACATATATGTTGGTTTCCAAGGTGTTAGATATCTTAATTCTTCGTTAATTGAGAATATTCGCAATGTTTTTCCTTCATCTTCAGTAACATAGGAATAAAAAGTATCTTGCTCAGTAATTCCTGTGGCACGGAGATGATTATCGTCAACTATAACATATTTTAATCCGGTATCACTTAAGAATGAAGGGTAATCTGGCTCCCACACTCTTTCAGATAACCACGCGCCTTTTACTTCAAGGTTAAATTCATTATATATTAGATTGGTTAATTTTTTAATTTGTGCGATTCTATCTCGATAGGGGATGATCGCAAAAATAGGTTCGTAGTAACCACCTCCAATTATCTCTATTTGTCCTCTTTTTGCCATGATTCTTATTTTATCGATAAATCCCGGTTTATTCCTTAAAAGCCAATCTAATAAATTTCCAGAAAAGTGAAGGGTTACTTTGAGTTCTGAAAATTGGGAAATTCTATCAATTAATGGTTCATAAGATTTCTTAAAAACATCTTCGTAAACCCATTCAACATTATCAACGGGTTGGTGGAAATGAAATATTATAGGTAGATTGATCGTTTTTTCGAGCATAATTTTTACACTTCTTAAGAGAGTTGGAATTTAAGTCTATTAATAAACAAAACTTTATAATTTATTCATTAGGTAAATAAATAAAATTTACAAACTTATTCAATTCTTAATCAAAAATAAATATATCTAAATCTATTAGAAATTATATAGAAAATTAAAATTACAAACAACGATATATGCAATTAGTTTTAATGTATTTTGATACAGTTATTGGTCCGGTTAGTTTCTTTTCTTATCCCGGATCAGTTTTAGAGAGAGTTAGCAAAAAAATGGAAGGCTTTTTTAATTTAGATATGAAAGACAATTTTTTCGAGGTTTCTTTAAATGAGGAGAATTTAAAGCTAACATCTCTTATTTTTAAAGTATTATCAAACTGGGGGCGTGGAAGCTTTGAGATGATAATGCTTTCTATAATTTCAGAAAAAGATTATAACACAGAATTTTCATATGATATTTTAAAGAAATATTCATCCAAGATAAAGTCCAAAGTAAATATATATAAAGCTTTTTATATGCGGGGCTTTATGACAAAAAATGACTCCGAGATTGGAGAGAAAAACCAAGAGTTACTCTCCATCTTAAGAGAATGTTATAATACATTGAAAAATAAAAACCCAATTTGATAAGAAAACCAAGAAATTTGAGTGGTGACTAACAGTTTTTTTCTCTTCATGGTATCGTTTACTTATATTTTATTTAGTATTTTATATTTATACAGTCGCTTATTCCGATTTTACCTTGATTTGTTGTGATGTCTTATGAAGAAAAACATAAATAATATCAAAAATTGAATTAAATGATTCATATGAAAGATTATTTCGATAAGAATTTGATTCAGAACATATATAATTCAAATGAATTTAAGGGGTGGCTACTTTCAAGGAGGTGGTTTGGGGATAAATCTACCCTATCTAATTTAGAATTTGAGGTATCAATTATCTACTTTAATATCATCTCGGGAAAAATATTCTTAACTGTAATTGAAATCAAAAGCATAAAATACACTAAGAATTATTTCCTCCCATTGATTTATTATGAAAAAATTCAAGAAATCTTAGACCCTATTGAAAATGTGAGAGATAATATAATTAAACTAACTAATAATACTTTTAGTAAGAAACTTGCTATTAATTTCAATGATGGCCAAGAAGTTATTACTCTTAACTTAATAGAAGCTGAATATTGCCTTTTTTTCTGGAGAAAAATGTTATTTGATCCTAAAATCTCCGAAATATTCCCTTCTCTATCATTAGAACTTACGCTCTATTCTAAACAATTTGAAGATGAGATTAACTTGAAAAAAGTTCAAACTTTAATAGAAGCGGGATTATACTCTGATAGATTTGATTTTTCAATAAGACAATTGGGAAAAGGAAATACCACAAATTCACTTTTTCAATTAGATATTTTAAATAAAAGTAATCCAAATCAGAAAACTGTTTCATTCGTGTTAAAATCCTATAAATTATTCTCTGAAAGCATAGAACCATCAAAATTATTTGTTTTGTTAAAAAATAAATTCCCCAATGCCCCCAAAATATATGGTACAATTAAGCTACTAAATAAGGAAACGATTGGAATAATTGAGAGCGTACAAAATTCTGGAAATCTTGGGAATATTTATTGGAATGAGCTTAATATTATGATAAATAAAGTATTTAAGGATGGCACTAAGGATTACTCCATTTTTGATAATAAGTCAAATATATCAAAAATTATCAAAGAAAATTGTGTAGAAACATTAAAAGTTTCAAATGTAATAGGAAATTGCATAAAAAACTTACATATTTCATTAATTTTACCTGACATTACAGAATATAATATACAATCTATAAATAGTAATGATTACCTTGAACGATACTCAGATAAATTGAATTCTATGACTTCAGAATTACTGAAATATATGACACAGAAACCCGAAAGTGCGTTTTTTAATTTACCAAAAATAAGTTCAATATTAATTGATGTAAAAGATATTATTGAGAAATTTCGTAGAGAATTTGAGGATCAAACTATTAAAATTCAACCAGTACATCAAGATCTACATATGGAACAGATATTATATGAGAAAGTTGATAATAAGTATAATTTCTATTTTATCGATTTTGAGGGTGACCCCCAACTCTCGATGGAAGAAAAAAAAGAAAAATTTCCAATTGAGAAAGATTTAGCCTCTTTCCTAAGAGCTCTAAGTTATATTAAATTTAACACATTACTTGGTTTTATTGAGAAAAATCTAATTAAAAAAGATAAATTTGCTGTACCTGAAGAAATCCTCTATAATTTGTTCTTTAGGAGAGCTGCTAGACCTGTGGATAAGATATTGGATGTAGTTCTTAATGTTTTGAATGCTTGGGAAAATAAATTAATGAATAAAATTTTAAAAAATCTCGATGCTCATTATGTATTAATTACGTATTTCTACATTGAAAGAGCTTTAAATGAACTCAATTATGAAATTTTATTTAGACCAAATAAAATTATTGTACCTATTTTAGGATTAAAAGAAATAATAGATAAAAACTAATTGTTTAACTTATTTGGGTTTTTTAGATTATTTTTCATTCAATCTAGCGAATTCGAAAGAATAATGAGAAGAAGATCTTTTTACAGCTTCAGCTTTTTCCATTTCAAGAGTAGCCGCAATATCTCCTATATTCACCCCCGAAATATCGACTTGATAAGTGTCTCCTAGTATTATATTTAAATTTAAATTTGTTTGTTCCTTCTTATCACGATTTTCTTTTTCGTTCATGTTATAAACTGTTTTTCTTTTCTTTTTAATTTATTTTGTTGAATTTAATCTCTTTTTATTTTTGCGAATCCAAACGCATAATGCGTTGAGGACTTTTCTATGAGTGGTTGTATGGTTTTTTGATACATAGATCTTATTTTATTCTGTGTTTTTACTGTCTCTTCTGTAAATTTTTTATCGTATTCGAATTTTTTTTGGTAATTAACTAATTTATACACAAAAGCTTCAATGAATTTTTTTGGTCCAAATTTCTTGGAAACTAAAATATAATTCTCCTTATCAATTTTTTTTTTAAAAAACCTAAGTGCTCACATAAATCTAATTTGTATATAAGATCTTCACTATTTTTTTCCATTGATGCAATATTGTTAATATATTTTGCAATTTTTATCCCAAATTCCATTTGCTCTTTTTCATCCATAACTTCTATAAGTTTGCGTAAGTATCCTTTTTTTATAATAATTAACTCACTTTCATCTAATGACTTAATGGTTTTGTTTTGAATACTAATATATTTTGACATCTCTAGATATTTACGTATAAAATCGGCTTTAGAAATTCCTAAATCTTCTCGATGTTTTTCGATGTCTTCAAATAAATCTTTATCAATTCTGACAGTTATCACGCTTGTAGATTTATCGAGCTTAGTCTTCATTTTTGATTCAGTACTTTTTCCTCTTGATATTTTTTGAGCTGGATTCAAACTCATAATTAATAATACTTAAGATTTTTGATTGTAAAGTTTGTAATCAATATATACATAAGTAACATAAGAAATATTAGTATTTTAATAAATTTGTTTTGAAATTATTATAAAAATAAATGATTAATTTAAGCGTTTACTAAATTAATATTGAAGTATAAATGAAAAATCTAAGGAAATATTCTCTGAAATATATTTCAAATTAATAAATTTTTATGATTGCTAATATAATTTCTAATATAACAAGGAGAAATTTTTAATATTATGGGATTTACTATATTATTAAAAATTGGAGCTAATTTTTGGTACAATTCAAATGCAAAGTGACATTATTGGATTTCAAATTTTTATTAGTTTTTAAATCCTTTAATTTGATATAAGATGTCCATTAAAAGTTAAATATTAATTCAATTGAAAAAAATCGTAAAAATTTGATTTGATTTTTTAACTTCAATAATATTGAATTTCAAACTATAAACATAAAAATTAAAATAAGTAATATATTAACTCTTTAATTTTTTTTATGTTAATATATTAGAATGAGTATATTTTTTAGATTTATATTCTATGTATAGATATCATTTTATTAAAAGAATGGTTAATTAATTTAACGTGTTTTTGACACAAATCATAGATTTATTCTTTTTTAACATCAAATGTAATCAAAGTATTAATTGTACTCTATTACTTACAAATGAATCGTAAAAAAATTATATAAGCTCAAAAAAATATACTTTCCTTGTAGGCAAAACAATAAATTTTATTAAGGGTTGAATAACAAGTTATGGAAATTACAGACACGGGTATTTTGGAAGTAAATCTATTAAATAAAACCGATTCTATAGCCATAAATGATGATGATAAAATTGAACTTATCGTAAAAGCTCTATCATCAAAAACTAGAAGAAATATTTTACGTCAAATCCAAATTGAGCCACTCGATGTATCCAACATTGCATCTATCCTCTCTATGACAGAGGCCAACATATCTGCTCAGATAAAGAAGCTTGAAGCAGCAGGTCTCATTTCTTGTGACTATGCTTCTGGTGACCATGGAGTCAGAAAGATCAGCAACATCAAATATAATAAACTTATTATTAAGTTTTAAAGGTTTTAATTTTATATTGGCGATTCCAAAGTATAAGAAATAAAGTTTTAAGAAATTGAAATAATTTTGAAAAATTTGTTTCAGGTATAGATCTTCAAAAGATTTTAGAAGGAAATCAAAAAGAAAGAAGAAACTAGAAAATATCCTTGGCAGTATTTTTACTACCCCCATTACAACGGACTTATCCTAGTACGATTTTTATTGAAACTACGGAATAGATCGTAATAAATTAAATAAGAAAATTTTTAATGATGCAAAAGTTATTTGGTATTATATATTACGAGATTAGTAAAAGTTCTATGGTGATGTTGAATTTCTCTAGAAGATGAAGTCAAACAAATAGCCTTGAAAGAAGGAGCTGTAAGCGTAGGATTTGCTACAAAAAAGACACTCGCAGGTGGACCACCCACAACAGATATAACATACATATTACCAGAAGCTGAAACAGCGATTTGTTTTGCTGTTCCATTGGATAAATCAAAAATACGTCCTTATTTAGGAAAACATCTTCCTAGAGGTCGATTTGACCATGTTATTGATAATGGAGATGGTTATTTAAAAGCTTTCAAAATTGCAAAAGCTATAGCAAATTTTCTAGAAAAAAAGGGATTTACTTCGGCTCCAGTAAGTCCTAATTTTAACTACCGCAAAGATGTCTCAGAATGGAGGTCCAAATTACCCCCAATACTCGCTCTAAGATTAGTGGCGGCTCGTAGTGGCGTTGGTTCTGTTGGATGGTCAGGAAACATTCTCGTAAAAGGTTATGGAGCAAGAGTGCTACTGGGCGCTGCAGTAACTTCGGCAAGATTAAAACCAACTAACCAAGTGCCTGATGGGGAATCTCCATGTGATAAGTGTAAGTTATGCGTATCTGCTTGCGCTTTCAGGATGTTTGATAAGGTGGAGGAAGATTCATACACTTTAGGTGGTAACACTTTTACTTTTTCGAAAAGGAATAGCGTTGTTCGATGTTATACCGTATGCGGGGGATTATCCGGCTTGGATAAAACAAAAAAATGGTCCACTTGGTCTCCTGGTAGAACACCATACCCAGAAACCTTCGATGGTGCAGATGTAACTTTTGCACATCTTTTCACCCACCCCTTAACGAAATTACGCATTGAAGGAGAAGAAGGCAATTATGGTGAGTCTACTTTGCTGAAAGATGCTGACGTTCAAGAATATCTTGCTTCCGGAGAGATAGTATCGAATACATTCACAGATAAATTTATTCTAACATGCGGTAACTGTCAATTAATATGCTCGGGAGTCCATGATGAAACTGCTGAAAATTATCGAATACTAATAAAATCAGGGTGCGTAGTAACGAATGAAAATGGAAAGAATGTGATTGTAACTGCTGAAGAAGCAAAGAGATTAGAACAATCAGGAAAATTGGTTAACATAGAAGAAAAAACTAATCAACAACGGCAATCTTTAGAAAAATACATCATCGATCTCTACAAAAAGCTTGGGAAAGTTCGAGAAATCGTTCCAGTACAGGATGATTATGTTAAGGAAGGTTCAATGGGAAAGGGAATGATACTTAGGTAAAAATAAGAGATTGACTCTTCCCTTTTATATTAATTTATTTTATTAATTTATTCTAAAACAAACTTTAGAATAACCATCATTTATTATATCCTTCATTAACAGCTTTTTTAAGAGATATTAATCAATTTCTTTACAATTGAGAATTAGCTGCGCATTCATTATACGTGTACTTATTAAATGGTAAAGGAAGGTTGAAATAAAACTAAGAAAATAAATATAAAATATGATAAACTTCTTATAAAGTTTTAATGGTTTGATTTTAAGTTAGAATTTTTACTGGTTTTACTGCTTTTTCGTCAAAAGAATCTTGTTTAATTTCAACCTGTGTTTTTGGTGTTTCTGTTGTAATGTAAGGTTTCCCCGCTTTTGCCAGATCCATGATTTCACGCATTTCATCAGATATAATGCTTAGAGTCATGCCGCTCGAGCGAAGCATTCTCATTCCACTTGAAATCACTGTTTTTACAAATTGAGGGATATTCTTGATCATCCAATTATGATTTCCAAATGGGTTAGCATATCTTTTTATCAGCATCCTAAGCCATCCGCTGCTCAGATAATATGCTGAATATGCTTCCACAACTAACCGCCAGAGTTCTATATTTGTTAATTGCTCAGTTTTCATCATTGGATGGAATAAATTATATCGTTTCGGATCCCGGCTCGTTACCATACCCTTTTTCTCCATTTCATCATAGAAATCAGTTCCTGGAAATGCTGTTATAGGTGTCATTTGAACAAACTCCATCTCCAGCGATTTAGCATATTGAATGTTTTGTCGTACCATTGTTTTAGTTTCTCCTGGGAACCCTATAATCATTCCTCCAAAAATCGAGATTCCACGATCATGGAGCATAGAAACTACTTTTCTTACTTTGTCTGCTGTTAGGTTTTTCTTATTCATTGCATCAAGACTTTGCTGATGTACTGATTCAATTCCTAAAAAGACTTGTCTCATCCCTGCTTTATGCATTAGATCTATTAGCCATTGGTTTTTGTACAGCGTATCAACACGTGATTGACAAGAAAAATATATTCTATTTTGAACTCCTGAACGTATTATGGTTTCAAGAATTTCCTTAGTCCTTTTTACTTTGATGGTAAAGTTGTCTTCACAGAAGAAGATAAAGTCGTTCTTCCAATCCACGTCATAAATCTCTTGAATTATCCGTTTAGTCGATTTTGTTCTATACATTATCTGGCGACCTGTTGAGTTTCTCCACATTTTTATTATGCAACAAAATTTACAATTATGAGGGCATCCACGTGAAGATTCTATTTGAGCAACTCGAGCGCCAAGGTATATGTATTTTTTATCATCTAATAGATCTCGGCGAGGTAATGGAAAATTATCTAAATTAGGTTCTAACATCCTATCCTTATTATGAATAACTTTACCTTCCTTGTTTTTGTAGGAAACCCCATCAATATCTTTTAAGGCCACTTGTTTATTATTGCCGTTAAGAAAATCTATTAATTCTTTGAAAGTATGCTCACCTTCTCCTCGAATTATATAATCTACACCAGGATGATTAATTACATAATCAGGAGCTAGCGTTGGGTGGTATCCCCCAATGATTGAAGTACATCCTGATTTTTTAGCCATTTGGGCAACTTCTATGGCAGAAGATATCTGTGGTGTCAAACTTGTAATAGCTACAATGTCAGATCGATTTAATTCGCTTTTAAATCGATTTTCGCGGTATTTGGAAACTTTAAAATCGAATAATTTAGCATCATGGTCAGGAACCATTGCGGCTATAGAAATAAGGCTAAGTGGAGGACCTTTAATTATAGCATCAAGTCCGGATTCTAAACGTGAAGGATTAACATAGAGTATTTTCATTATAATTATTTCCCAATAAATTTCCTATAATTTTTTACCTTATCTAACCTCAAATGTTTTTTAATATTTATATTTTTTGTTATTTCTACATAGTAGAATAAATTGTTTACAGCTTCTACACTCTTAGAATTTTAAATAAAAGTTAAATAGAAAGTTTTAAGTTATTTTACTTAAGAATTCTTTCAATTAAAATCTCTTCGAGATGACTTTCTAAAATCTTCATAGTTAGTTTAGACGAGTTATTTAGCCCGCATTGTTCCAAAATAAGCCACTTCTTCCAAGTTGATCCCTCGTTATCCATATCCCGCGTGTCCAAAAAAACTGACCTCAAGATTATAAAAAAAACGATATCTAATAAAGATTAGCGTGAAAAAAAAATTATGTAGTGAATTTTTTCGGTATCACAACATTGTTTTTAACTATGGCATAGGATCCGGGATTAGGGTATCCTGGACCTCTATAATTATCCGAAGAGAAAATAGACAGTAAATGATCATTAAAAAACCATTTATATCCTTCTGGAAAACATTCATGAGCACGAATTAGAAAATTAAGGTTGTTAGCTTCCATAAATTTATGAAATACGTCATTTCCGAAAAAAAATATGTCGGGACCTCTAAAACTTTCCTTGAAGCCTTCCAACTTTTCTTTGGGGTCATTCCACATTATTTGATAAATTAAAATCCTGATTTTCGCATTAATCTTAGTAGTTGGCACATTTTTCATATCTTTTAAGGCGTTAATATGAGTAGGAATTCCCCCGTGTAAGCACAATATTTGATCGTTAATCGTGGCACAAATTGGAAGAACATCATAAATTGATAAAATTTCTTTAAACTTGTCAGCATTCTTGAATTTTTGGAGAAATTCTTGAGAAAAACCATATGCCTCATTCATCTCAAGTGTTTCATGATTTCCCTTTAATATGAAATATCGCTCAGGCTCTAGTAGCTTTAAACAACAAACGTAAATTAAGCATTCTAATTGGTACGGTCCCCGATCAACGAGATCACCTAGAAATAATACATACTTAGGATTAGATTCAATTATCATCGCATGAAGTTTTTTTAGTGAGTGTAAGTTCCCATGAATATCACCAATGATAAAGATCTCATCATCAGGATTTGAAGTTTTAAATTCGAGTATAAGATTTTCGTTTTCTAAAATTTTATTCAATTTTCTTAAGATAAGAGATATATTAGCAAAATTAAGGCTTGTTATCTTTTCGGGATTAGTCATTAACTCCCTCATGAATGTTTTATCGTTCATTGTATAATTTCCTAAATTTTTACTAATCTATAATAATTGGCGGGAATCATTTACAGCTGTAATTTATTACAATGAGAAAAAATAAGGATGTTAAATCCTAAATAAACCTTTTAATTAGCGTAGAAAAGAAATCAGAGCATTCTTCACATTTTCGAAGTGTCCCAGGTGAGTTTTTGAAAGAACTGTAAGTGATTCTTTTATACCTAATTTCATTACCCTTTCTGTTATTTTATAATAAGGAGTTGCCTTTAGATTCTTAATCAACGGTTTATTATCTTCAATATTTTCTAAGAGATGTTTTATTGGATTGGATTCCTGAATATCAAGTATTCCTTGGATAATTGCCATTAACATAGTATCGAACGTAATTCTCAACACAACTTCGTGATCAAAGTCTTTTTTCATAGGGAATAGATATGCTTTAAGAAGAGAAATTGATTCTTTGAAAAGATTAAAGGATTCTTGCCCAAGCTTCTTAATCTCCTCATTGTAAGACTGGTCTTCAGATACTCTTAAACAAAATGCTGCGACTGCTTGATATTCAGCGGTAAAATGAATGAATCGAGCTTTAGCATTAAGCATTGTTTCCTTAGATTCCTCTTCATCGATGATTTCTCCTAAATTATCAAATGACTTTCTAAAATGTCCCGCAATATCACTAAATTTTTTAGCGGAGGCTTCGAATTCCTTCTTGGATAACAAATTAAAAGCCTCCTTCTCTTCTAATTCATAAAGCTCATCAAATTCATTTATTTTCATAACTGCTTTAAAGATTAAGCGTTTTCCTAAATTTTTCTTTAAACTGGATCGTTCATATGATTGACCTGCTTTTAAAAGTAATACGGAGGAAAGATTCTTAAAATCCTCCGGATCAACCTCATATAAATAGCCTGAGGCTTTTTCCCATGCTTCTCCAGCGCTTTCCCAATCTCGCATTCTAAATGAAACATTTCCTAATTGTATTAATAATTTAGCAGAAACTTCATATAACTTTAATTCTTCTGTCTTTCTGATTATAGATTTTAATCTATAAACTGCTTGTATATTGTTCTTAAACTTAGAGATTATTTCAACAATTCTAATATATAATTCATCAAGTTTTATATAGCTTCCAAGATCAAGATAAATGGTGGCTGCTTTTTCGTAAAATTCGACAGCTTCTTTTCCTTTACCTCGATCTGCTAGTGTTTCAGCATAATCAATTAATTTAATGGCTTCAAGCTCTTCCTCATCATTATAATTCTTATTAATCATAGTTTTTTTTAGACCCTATTATGTCCATGCTTGTCAAATTGTTTAAAATTGTACTACAATTTCAACAATTTTTTTTAATAATCTTACAATTTACAATATCTTAATTAAGTTATAAAAACCTTTTTTAAGTATATACTTAATATCTTAAATCTTAAAAATTGATAACTTTCTCTAAATTATTTTTGTAAGAAATCCTATCCAATAGTTGCTTCTCCTTAGAATGAAAAATAAAATGGTATAAGAGTATGTATATATAAATTCATTCATTAGGTTTTTGGCTTATTTACTTAATTTTAAAAATCTGTTTTATTACAATATTTGACTGTTAGAATAGCATAATATTTTTATTTTTGACTATGCGTTTAAATTCAATTGATTGATAAGTTGAGGAAAATGATTCTTTTGCATCTTCTATAGCCCCATAAAAAATAAAATTTGATAACCAAGCTGCTATAAAAATGATGCTTGCTCTTCTGAAGCGGGTATGATATTTAACATTCAAGCGAGGGGAAGAGTATTGAAAAAGAAATAGGCTTGGAGCTGTACCAACAGGGAACTTCAATGCTGTACAGATTAATTGCTGAGTTTCCAAGATATGAGCTAAGCTTTCTAAATTAACTACTCCCCCATCAATCCAGATTTTATCAACACCTATTTCCAATAATCCGTTTATAATGCTTGTATTATTAGGTTGATTTTTTTCTGTAATATATGCATATCTTTGGGTAGATGTCATGTTTTCTGATCCAAGAATTAAAATCACAGCCGAATTGATTTTATATTTTCGAAAAACTTCTATTTCCGTTTTATTCTTTAAATTTGAAATAGTATTGTAAATGTATTGATCAGGTTTAATCCCCAGCTCAGTCAAATATTCGATCCCAGCAATTCTTGACTCTAAATTTCCTCCTAAAACGAATGGAGGATCATAATTATCTAAAAAGAATTCTAAATAAGCCTTCATAGCTTTAGGTGTTGTTGACGATATCTCGATTAAATTTGGAATTTTATACTTTTTCGAAAGCGAAAGATGGGTCTCGATTCTTTTTTTAGCTTTCTGCTTATTGAAAACCTCACTATTTCTCCTATCAACAATAGTTTCATTTTGGTAAAATATGGTTCCTATAAGAACAGGTGGTAAATCAAAATTTCCTTTCCCAACTTTAAGGTTTCCATAAGAAAAATAGTTAAGCTCATTTTCTTTCAAATCAGATTCACGTTTTATAATTGTAATTATTAAGAACTTATGATACTAGTTATGTCCTTCGTTATATAATAAGGTTTAGCACTTAATTAACTTGAAAGAACTGATTGTCATAACTCATATAGGTTAGCAAATTATTAATCTGTTTTTAGACGATTCCTAACTTAATCAAAATGTCTAGTTCTGCTATTAACCAACAAAGAATATCATATGGTGGTGAACCAAAGTATATTTCCGCCGCTTTTTCCCTTATTACTGCCTCATCGTTATATCTTTCATCTCTCTGAGCCCGTAATCTTCTTTGAGCAAACATATAGCATAATTGGTCGTAAGTATGGTTCGCCTGAGCAAGAAAATAGGCAGCTACATTAATTTGAGACTTTATTTCATTGTTAGGTTCATTCATTTCCTTGAGAAAACTTATCTTACAATTTAAATTGAATTCCAATATTTTTTGTTAATAAAGATGTAGTTTAACGTCACACTGCTTACAATGGCTCTCTTTTAATTCTTGGAAGCAAGATTCATGATAAAGAGTTTCACATTCAGGGTTGCCGCACTGAACGACAGGTTGGTCTTTTTCAAAGATCATATGGCACACAGGACATGCATTATATAAGGCTTCCTCACCTAGTACTGAAATGTCTTGAATAAATTTAGCGGGTAATAGTTCAGGTTCTTTAACAATATCTTGTTTAGTTCCTTTGGTAAGAATACGTAACTTCTGAATTTGAGAGACTTCGATCGGGATCTTTAGAAGGTAGAAACAATGAGGACATCTAGCAGTCCCTGATTTTTTGATTTTGTTATCTTTCTGAGCATCCGCCCAAGCAGACAGACAATGAATATGAAATGGAGTAGTACACTGTGGACAATATCTTCCGGTAACATAGAAACTACCTTTTGTATAAGGGTTTTGATCAGAAAAACAAATTGAACACTTTTTAAAATCACCTTCGCCCCTAATTTGTTTTATACGTTGTTCTTGATCAGTTGTTAGATCTTGAACTCTCAATAAATTTGCTGCAATCTTCCTTAGAAAAGCAGGATTTTCTATAATATTATTCTTTCCGGAACCGTAGGTTTTAAAATTATCATCAGCAATTTCTTTTGATGATCGAATTAGGGCTTCTTGATCATTTGTATAAAAATTTCTTCCACCTGTAATATCACTTAATCTTTTTAAAATATTTTCCTTACTTGTGCTTCCAACCCTAAACGTATCTATCCTAATATTTAAACCTTGAGCGAGACGCGCCATTTTAAGTGGATCTACCGTAGATTTCAGAGATATTCCATCAGATATGAGAAGTATTCGGGGAGTTTTAGCCCCAACCTTACGTAGTTCCCCAATCAGGATTTTAATAGATAACCCTAGAGCATTACCAAGTGCTGAGTATCCTCCGCACCTAAGAGAATCCAGCGCTTCATTTAATTTATGCACATAACCAGAAGTGGTGAAATCTACAAGTTTTTTTGCATCATTAGAGAATTTTATCATACTGAAAGCACTGAAATTATCAATATTGAATCTTTCATTTATTAAAGTTTTGATCGCATTTATGCAACTTACTAATCGATTAGGTTTAAAATCCCTTCTATACATAGATCTTGAAGTATCAATGCATATTACAATATTTTCAGGTATCCTTTGATCCGACATTTCATTAAAATAGACTTGTGGGTATAAATCTTCAACTAAAATTAATGGATATTTTTGAATAATCTATTTTTCTTATATTTATTGATTATTAAGTGATAATAGTATTATATATATACAACCTTTTAACCTTATAACTTGCAGTTTTTGGGTATGTGAGGGATATCTTATATTCTAAAAAAGAAAATAAATATTTTTATGTATAATACTGGGGATGTTTTTTCAATTTTTTCATAATTTTGTCATAATTTTGTCGACTGCTTATCTTTATTAGGTATCGTTTTTATTATAATCTTGGAGTTGATTTCTTTTGGATACGCGGGACATGGATGATGAGGGAGGGGACTGGGTGGAATATATTATTAAGGAAGTATGTGGTCTTGATAGATCTTCCGATTTGACAATGAAGATTCTAGAAGACCATCTTGAAGATATTTTAATAAAGCTTGGTGAGTGGAAAGAAGGAATAAAAAAGTCCGATGATGAGTATGCCAGAATTGCCTTAGGTTATCAAGTCTTAGCACTTTTTCTGCTTGAGACTGGTTCATTTGTTCCTGAAGTTGTTAAGGAAGAAGTGCTCTACTCGACTACTTGGGAATATGAAAAGCGATGGTGGGGTAGTTGGGGTCCCGATAGTTTCAGAAAAGAATTCTTGAACAAACTACGGGAAGCTGTTGAAAATCAAGTGCTAGGCAAGAAGTATAAGTTTTAGTTTTTTAAATATTAAAATAAAGAAAAAAATTTTAATAATACCTTTTTAACTATTAAAATAAATACCAGTAATACATAATTTACATAAAGATCTTTAAAAATCAAATTTTGATGTCGAATGACTGAAAATATCGATAAAAATCTTAGAGGTTTCTTTAAACGTAATGTGCTAATCAATGAAATTGATGAGATTTTAAGATTAAAACCAGATTCTCTAATTGGGGTTGATAAAATCAGTTCTGACCATCTAATCTCTGAAGGGATTATTAATATTGACGAATTAGCTAAACTTTCAGTTGCAAGTCTGCCAGAGATTAAAGAAATTTTACCTAAGATGCTGCAAAAGTGGGTAAAGATAGCTCAGTTGATTGGGAGGAATGTGAAAGAACAGCTAAAGCGCCATAAAAAAATTTTGTTGATCGGGCTCGACGATGCTGGAAAGAGCTCTATCTTAGCTGTACTTCAAGATAAATTCTCTATCATTAAATCGCTATTACCTACAAGGGGTGTAAAACGAGAAAAGCTAGACTTTTTTGGATACCCGATAGTTAGCTGGGATTTAGGCGGACAAATTGTGTATAGAGAGAAGCTCTACTTCAGCAGACCCGAATTATTCTTTACAGAGGCAGATATTATATTATATGTAATCGATACACAAGATCCAAATAGAATTCCCGAAGCAGCGAATTATTTTAGAGAAGTCCTCAAAGTTTTAATTGAACTAAAAGAAAAACCAGAATTATTAATAGTTCTTAGTAAAAGCGACCAAGATGCTAGAAAAACACTCCTGTGGCAACAAAGTTCTAATTCTATTGAAAATAAGTTCAACAATATAGTAGATGAGTTTGAGGATTTTAAAATCGATTTCTGTGACACATCAATATTTCAGAGAGAAACAATAATGCAAATGTTTAGTGTTGCCCTCAAGAAAGTTTCTGATACCTCAGAAATCATTGAAAATATCCTTGAAGAATTTGCTAGTTTAGTAGAAGCTAAAGCTTCAAGTTTAGTGTCTATGGATGGATTAATTTTCGGGAGTTTTACCAAATCTGATACCGATGAAATGCTAGTAAATAATACAGCTTTACTTCTCCAGACACTTTCTAATTTTTATAATTCAATAGGACTCATAAGGGAAAAATCAATAAAACTCGAATTACCACTTAATGGGTTCACTATCCTTGGAGAAAAACTATTTGAATACTCAGAATTGCAAATACCGGTATATTTATGGATGCTTTCTGAAAAACCAGAATTAGTTGTAGGAAAACTTGGTTATTTTAAAGAACAATTATTACCCTTGATTAATCTATTCCTATAACCATTATTTTTTTTTATATTATTAGTTTTCAATATCTCTACTCGCTGAAAGCAGGTATTCATTACATTTTTCTATCATTTCAATAGCGTTTTCTAACTTTTCCACAACTGATTCTAAACCTTTTTCGTGTGCAATTTTTCGCCACTTTAGAAAGCTAGCTTTATGAGACTCATTATGGTTAGCCCAATGTTGACATAATTTTGACAGTTTGAGAATTTCTTTATCTTGTTTACTCATAGTTTTCTCTCATAATAATATTAGTATAATGTCAGAAAAATAAAATTGCCATGTAAAAAGAATCTTTCTTTATAATGAATTATTAATTTCCTTATTTATTTTATAAGAGTTGAAATTTATGATGTTTGAAAACGTACGGCCTTATTCTAAAAAATTAGATGACGGACTCATTATGAAATCAGTGTCGTCTATAGAAGACGTGGAAAAATTAGTTTTATTTACTAAATTAATTCATGGGGAAGAAAACGATGCACGTTTGATAAAGACTTTAATACTTGAGCATCCTTATTCAAAACCAAATTATTTTCTATTTATTGAGAATGAGAAAGATAACACAATTGTATCCTCATTATGTTTAATCCCTTGGATATGGCGATATAAAGAAGTCGAAATCAGGACAGGTGAGATGGGTTTTGTAGGGACATTGAAAGAATATCGAAATAAAGGACTAATTAGACTTTTAAACAAAAGGTTCGTTGAATTATTAATAAGAGATGAGTTTCTTATGAGCCATATACAAGGAATTGCATTTTTTTATAAACAATTCGGCTATGAATATGCTATACCTCTGGAGGGAGGTTTTAGAATAGATCCACATTATGTAGAGGAAACTTTAGTGGGAAATAGCCAAAAGATAAAGTTTCGTAAGGCTACGAAAATGGATATCCCAATTCTCGAAATAATATATGAAAAAAGTGCATTAAAATTTGACATTACATCAATTCGTGAGGAACAGATTTGGAATTTTCTTTTAGGACCTGCGATGTCTTGTGATTCTACCATGGAAATCTGGAATATATTAGATGAAAATGACAACATTACCGGATATTTTCGGATAACTCAGGTAGGTTTTGGGGAAGGTTTAATATTAACCGAAGTTTCAAATTTAACCTATGTTATAGCTCAAGCCGTTTTAAAGAAATTGAAAGATTTATGCAAGGAATATAATAAACCGTTCATTAGGTTAAATATTCATCAAAATACAACTCTTACAAAAGTCGCTTTAAACCTTGGTGCTATTAACTTAGGGCACTATGCATGGCAAATTAAAATTATTGATTTAAAAAAATTTATTGAAAAAATGTCGAATATCCTTGAAAAGCGTATTAAATCTAGCGCCTTTAAGAATCTAACAGAAAAAATTGTTATTAATTTGTATCGGGTGGCGATAGAATTGAATTTTATAGATGGTAAGATAAAAAACATAGATTTAGTACAATTCAGTAGAAATGATGGATTTTTACGAATTCCACCAAACCTTTTTATTCCATTAGTATTAGGCTATTACTCACGTGAAGATTTAGTTCACCATCATCATGACTTCCTGTATAATAAAAAAAATGAGCACTTAATTGATGTTATGTTTCCAAAGGTGGATTCATTCATCTATACAATATATTAGGTTACTTTTGAGCTTACAAGTTCTTTAATATACGTTAAAAAAATAAAAAGAGTAATAAAAAATAGAATTTTAGGGTTCTCGACACAATCTTTTTAGTAGAGTTGGGTCCACGATTTCTTTTGGTTTCCAGCCTTTTTCTTTGAGGTATTCGTGTACCTCATCTTTTATATTAATAGTAATATCTGCTTCAAGGCGAATAATTTTTCTAAATCGTTTGGAAATTGAACTCCTTTATATTTTCGCTCTAAATCAATCCAGTGTGATAACTTTATCATTCGTCCTTTAGAGTTATCAGCAGGTCTCAATGCCAATTTAGCAACTAAACAAATAGCTTGTTCAATGCTTTCAGCAGTAGTTAAAAGATGCTCTGGTCCAGGTCCTACTATATGTCCCTCAGTTCCATCTCGTGCATTATAAACTCTCCATGATTCCTCATCATCAGACCTACTAAGATACAAACGACGATACTCGGCACCATGTGGACCAATGACAACCGGGATACCTAATCCGTTAACCATGCTTGCAATACTTGCTGCTTTTTGAGAATATGCGCCCCATGCTACACCTACGGCGCCAAGACGATTTAAAACATAATCTGCGATTTCTTCAAAGTTACCTCGTAGCGGTCTTCTCGCAAATATATTAGCAACTTTAATAGCGGCTCCCGCGATCCACGCGTCGGCGACACATGAGCCTACGTTAACCAAACCTCCACGATCAAAATCACCTGAAAATCTTTCATACAGAGTTTTACCTTCTTCATCCTTAACAAGGCCAATATCCATTGCCGCGCAACCTGAGACGACACAAATATAACCTCGGATTAAAAATTCTTCTGCCAAAGTATAGAGTTCTTGAATATCGTGAGCATAATTTGAACATCCAACAAGAGCCACTATTCCAGGGATCTCGCCTAAAACGAGGGGAGCTCCTACATTTCTGATTTCCGTGTCTAGGATAGGTCCGCGCCCAGATCTACATTTATATTTTTCATTTTTAATGTATTCTCTTGAAGCGTGCATAATCAAGGTTAAAGGAGAGACATCCTTCATGCAATCAGTCTCACATCTTCCACACGCTAAACACTCATCAAATAGACTCGCAAGTAAAGTAAAGTCCCCATCTTTGGCCAAATTTACACCTTCTACAAGAGGTAAGTCGTTTGGACAATTTCTCTGGCAATTACTGCAACCATTACATCTCATTGCCATATCTATACATCCTTTCTCATCAGGAACACCACTTTTAGCATTTCTAATAGGCTTAATTCTTACAGCTGTTTCGGCAGCAACGGCTCCTGCTTTTGTTGGATTTAAAATTAAAACACCATCTAACTTTCCACTTACTAAATCATCTACAATTTCATCAACTGGATCAGCAGTTCTATCAGGTAATCCAGCCATAATCTTTTCGTTAGTAGTGATATAGGGAGCACCAACTTTCTTTGCTTCATCGTAAGTCTGTAACACTACACATTGTTCATCAACCATCACAACATCAGCTAAACCAGAACGAATATACGTTAATTGCCTTGAAAAAGAACCAATAATTTTTGCTCCATCGTAATATCTCGTTAAATCATGAGCAGTGCAACATATAGCTCCTACATCAATCTTATCTTCTAAACCCTTCTCTCGCACGTAATCAACCAATTCTACACCAGGTGCTACATTATGTCCAATCATCAAAATGGTTGCCTTGTTTTCAGTGTCCATCGTACCCATACCGAGTTCTACAATTGGAGTGTCTGGTTCCCCTGCTGGCATCCCATAGGCGCAAATTTGAGCGGCATCAGAGACTTCCATTCCTATAGCATCACATAAACCAGCTAAAAAACTTTTTGCTTCAAAATCTAGATAAGAACTTTCTTGTCCAGTGTGGCCTGCCGCTAAAAGTTGCGTGAGCTGGTATTTTACTCAGCAAGCGCTAATATCTTGCCAATATGCACCCAGTCCATCGCAGTTTCTAGATCTTCTAAATTTTCGGGCTTCATTCCAACGATTAAGCGTGTTAATGGCATCTCAACTGCAATATTGTGTCCAAAATTGAGTGGAACATTACCATACTTTTCTTTTAACTCCTGATATTCAACCCATTTTTGTGCAGAAACCTCTGTTCGCCACTTTCCTCCTAAAAAAGTTGGATCATATGGTCTTAGAAATTCTTCTTGCTGCTCCATAAGCTTAGACATTTCTAAAGGTGAATTTAAAGCTACAACACCAGCAGCATGCTCAGAAAATAATCTGGCCATTTCAATTTCTACCA
>CAZRBD010000022.1:863-8813 GCA_964598265.1 uncultured archaeon | reverse complement strand
AACGATGCTGTCAAGACAGCGATGGATGATATTACGCGCAAGCGTCTGATCGATATCCAGCTCTTCGGCGATCACTTGGATCATTTCCTTTTTCGTCACGGGTGGGTGCTCCTTCTTATCGTGCGAAACCAGCGGGCCGGAGGACGCCGTCGAGCGCGTTTCACCCCGAGGAACGCGAACGAACGTGCCTCCTCTCGGTTTAGACATATAACATTTACCATAGGTACACAAGCAACAAATATAGATATTTCCGTAAATATACAATCAATTGTATACATATATCGGCATATATGTTGGTTTATATCTATCCATGAGCGTGAAGAACCAGTTCCGCAGCGTTGGTATTCCTGGCCTCGGCGTGGGTCCCATAGGCTCCCATTCAGTCTCATCACCGTAAGAAATTCTACCAGTAGTCAGCTCGAATCCTTTAATTGAGCCAAGAGGTCCTTTATATTCGTCTATTTTAATCTTCGCGCCTCTTTTTTCCATATTTCAATTCACTTTTTTCCATTTTAATTTTTTTTTTAAATCTTTTTTATTATTTAATTAAGATATAATTGCTATAATTAAACCCTAAAAATAAAAGCTATTGATTAAGATTTAAAATGGTTATCCGCTATTTAGTTATGGATATTTAGTGTGAAACTTCACACTGTCTTAACTTTAATAAAAAAATAAATTGAGAGTGATTTTAGGCAAATTAGTGAAATTAAAGTTTATAAGGTCTAAACTTGAATATTTTTTTTTTTTAATTCTCGATCTTTCTTTAAATGTTGTATTCATAATAATGAAAAGTTGTGAAGATTAAAACAAAATTAAATTAACTTGATAATTAACACGTTAAACATAATTCCGAGAAAAGTTCAATAGAAAATATTAACCAAATAAGATACCTTAAAAAGTATAAATAATTGAACTTAAAAACCGTTCATAGGAAAAATTTAATGTTTAGAACATGTAAACAAATTTTTTCAGATTATAAAAATCAAAGCTAATGATTCACAAAAATTGAAATTAAAATAGCTTAAATACATGAAATCGTAAAAGGCAATCAAATAAATTTCAAAATGATTTTAACACATTAAAATGTGAGAATAAGAAAACTAATATTTACATAAATGATGAATTGTTCTCCATTGATAAAGCGATAGAGAAACTTCATACTATCTCAATCTTTCTTTAAATGTTGTATTCATAATAATGAAAAGAGGGAAAAATTAAAACAAGATAAATTTTAAAAAAAGCTTTTTCTTATGGTTAATGCTAAATTATCCGCAACAGGATTATTTGATAAAAATAATCTTTTCAAAGATCGTAACTCCGAAAATGAATCTGGTAGTTTGGTTAAATTGTTTGTAGTTAAATCAAGAAATTCCAAATTGTGAAGACTTCCAAGGGAATTTGGTAATGATTGTAATGAGTTATTCCTTATTGAAAGTGATTTAAGAAAACGAAGAGTAATAATTTCCGAAGGAATTTTATTTAAATAATTATCATTTAGACTTAATGACTCAAGAAACTGGAAACTCAAGGCACTCAGAGGCAATGATCGTAAATTGCACGAATCAAGGTTAATATGCCTTATTCTATTGAAGACCTTCTTTTTAAAGGAATCATTAAAATGATCTATTCCTATTGATGTAAATTCCAGCTCACTATCATCGCTTATCTGTAAACGTATAAGATATGATCTTTTCCCGGGGATATGATTTTTAATCTTTTCTCTTAAATCCCTCAAATAAATCTTCCTTATGTTAATGGACTCCTTCCAAATAGTTCGATCGTATTTCAACCTACTATATTTAAGGATTAGCTTCTTATAGTGATCAGGTAAGTGAGATCCAGTCTTCATAGCAATAACACCTAAAACTTGACATGCAACAGGATCACGAAGATCAAGTAAATGGATAACCTTTTCAAAACTTTTTTCAAATTCGGACCTTTCAAGAATTCTATTATCTATGAGATATCTACGGTAGTCGCCCCCACATGCAGTAACTATCTGGTACTCACAGTCATAAGCTTCATCACTTCCCATTATAGATGGATGAAAAGTCGCCATTATCTGATTATATCATGCAAAATTTAAAAATATTACCTTCTAAAAAGGAGGTAAATCACTATCATATGCATAATAACCAAGATATAAATCCCTAAAGAAATTTTTAGCTTCTGAAAAACTCATACCCCATAACTTTTGAGTAAACGCGTTAACATTAACAATACCTAAGATCTCTTGAACTTCACCATGTGTTGCGTCAATTCGGCAGAGATATTCTAAGATAGGTTCAGCAAAAGTACGCCTGGCGTTGTAAATACCTCGCCATTCTTCTAAAATAATACTTTGTATACCGCGTCTTGTTAAGCCTTCAAATTGTCTTGCAATAAATTCTAAATTGTGACCATTTATTATTAAATATTTTATTTTTTCTTTTACAAAAACACGCTTTGCGTCCTTAAATGTTGCACCAAAAGTTTCTTGCGACCATCTGTTTAAAGTATTAGCTGCTCTGCCAGGACTTAAATCGAAATGAGGAGCAATATCACTCGCTTCAAAACCCTGTTTTAAATAAGGATCGAGAGTATCTTTAATAAATTCTCTTCTCAACTCCTGATAGGGTCTCCCAAAAACATGATCTATATACGTTTGAATATTTGCTTTTGAAACATCAAACTTATTGCCTAGCGACAATACAGGCCCTTTTTTATAATTCATTTTAAAAGAAGCTTTAAGCTCACTCTCAAAAGCAGTAAGGTCAATTATATTTAATAATTCAGTCAAGCTATAAGAATGAAGTGATCTCCCAGTATGATGTCCTGAAATATACCTATCGGTGTCTTCTTGAATGTATGATTCCAATTGTGTATTCCAACCTAAATCAAGATCAATAGCACCTGTGTCATCAGTATTGTAATGTTCTATCCAAGAAACTTCGCTATTATGGAGTTGATCATCAAATTGGGCTATAAGATTCCCATTCTGAGTATCAGACCATCAATAATGAACAATAAAGGGATGAATATAAGGATAGGGGCATGGATTAAGCCCCAAAGCTTAGGTGCTATCTTCACCTTCCGCTTTTCAGGTTGTTTCGCTTCAAGTTCTATCTTCCTAGCTTCGGTCAAAAACTTTTTTCCCCCCCAGTATCCCCACACGATATTATAGATTAATATACGACATATTAAAATAACTAAAATAAGTACAGCCAACAATTTTATCTCTATCATGGAATCACCTTACACCTAGTCAGCTTATTCATCTTGAGGATTTTTAACATCGATTATTATGTTCTTCTCATCTGTGTCAAAAATTGTCCCTCACATAATTTAACAATTGAGTTTATGATTGATAATGTAATTTTATTTCCTATACTAAAATAAAGAAGACAGGTAGTTCTACATTTTAAATACTCTTATTTTTTAAACTTGGGAAGCAACCTACTTCTATTACTATTCTTTTTAATCTTGTAAGCATTCCTTTAATGGAGAAACGAAATATAGAAAAAAAACCCGATTACATTAAGTATAAGAAACAAGTTTCGAGATTAATACCTTGGAGTCGAAAGGAAGAACTTTAGAAAATCCACCCTTTCTTATAGAGTAGATAAAAAATCTGAAACTGATTCACCAGATCCTTTATCTACTAAGTCATCGTCTAATTCTTCACCAATAAAATCAAATTTAAATATGCAATTCTCATGACCTAACAAGACACACTCAACCTCTTCATTATCAACATCTATATGTAGTGCATCAAATATTCCAGCAAGGATTCCTTGGTAAAGTATACAGAGGTTTTTTGCCATTACATTTTCTTTTTCGTCTACTGATATAGAATCTTCTACTTTTATTAGGACAAAGGTTTTATTAAAAGTTCCCGTTAAATGTCCATACCCCAATAACTCCAAAGCTTCGAGAATTCCGAAGACAACTTCCTTTTTAGTTGCCATTGTTTCGTTACTCCAATCCCTATTATAGAAAAATTTTTCTAGCACTGACTTACCAAGAGTTTTTCCAACCCATAAAAGTATATCTTCCGCATTTGTCCCTGCAAATTCTGAGAATTCAATTAAATCAATTGGTCTTAACATTACTAAACGTAAATTTTTTTTTTTATCCCCAAGAAATAATTGACCTAATTTCTCATCAAACATTATCTGCAGTTCTTTTTTCAATCGTTTAGACATAAATCTTCCCTAATTTGAAGTTAAAGAAAATCATCAAGTTTTTTAATGATATAATAGAAATTTAAACGCGCGAGATATTTAAATTTAATGATTACAACAAATAACGTACTAAATTAATAGCAGATTGGGTTTTTATATCTTTCAAGATTTTATATAAGTTAATTAAGGCAAAATTAGGTGAGTTATAGTGGAAAGTACATTATCAATGTTAAAATTTGTTTTAACAGATGTAAAAAGGAAAACCCATTCTCTTTTTCTTATTTTATCAAAATTAAAATTTTTCGATATTTCTGATTTTAAAATATTAATTTGATCATCAGAGTTTTCTTTGGAATAGCTGAATAAATCGATTTTATTACCTAAGATTAATAGTGGAATCCCTTCTAATTCAAGTTTGTTTATTACGTCCCAAAATTCTTTCTTTGATTCTTCAAATCTTCGTTGATTTGCGATATCAATCATAAAAATAATAATATTGGAATCTTGAAGACCTTTCAACCATTTCGATCGAAATATTTTTTGCCCAGGCATATCCCAGAATGCTAATAAGCTGTCCTTGTCTTTTTCTTGAATATATTCAATATTAAATTTTCTTGTAGGTGAAAAATAGTTTTCTGCATATCTGCCCGTTTTAAGCTTACGAACTAAACTTGATTTTCCAACATCATCAAGTCCAAATAAGAAAATCTTGTAAAAGGAATCTCTCTGGTAAAAGTAATCAATTTCCGGAGATTTTTCAATTATTTCATCCCCAAATCTTCGAATATCAATAAACATAGAAATTAATAAATTATCAACCTCAATTTCATCATCAAAAGAATATCCCCCCACACTATTAACTACTTCATGCATTAATTCTTCAAAAATCTCTTTGTAGTCATATGGGTTATCATCTTTCCCGAAAATTAAACCTATTATAATTTTATGATTGATACACGCAGTATACATATTTAAATTCTTTATAAATCGAGCAACTGGTTTACTAATATTAACATGATTAGAATTTAGATCCTTACTAGATTCTCCTTGATTATATTCCTTTATTATTTTATTAACGAGGAGTCTGTCATTAATATTAATTATGTCATTTGGGTAACTATAGATGTTGAGATCTCTCAAATCTTCAAATTTAATTTCATTAAACAAAAAAATATTATGTATCAATTAAACGTCCGAAATTCTTAATTCCTATAAATTTTAAAATAAAAAATACTTAAAAAAAGTTGGGAAGTTGCGATACTCATCTCTTTTAAAGTTTCTGATTTATTTTTTAGTCTGTAGAATAAAAATTAAGATTATAGAAAAGACAATCTATATCTATATAATAATGATTAATCAATCTTGTTCTTTCTTTTTCTCAGAAGATGAGTCTGAGGATTTTGGTTCCGTTTCTTTACCACTTTTTTCTGATGACCCTTCTACTGTTTCTTGATCTTGTTGTTCAACTGATTCTGATTCTGGTTTTGCACCCACTGGAGTCTCACAAACAGGACATCGTGTCCATCCTGCTCTTAAAGCATATCCACATTTTGCACATTCACCTAAACTTTTATCAGCTTCCCATTCGGGTATATCTAATCCTCCTTGGCGTTTATGTGATAGTTCCGCTAAAGATTCTTCATTCCAAACTTCCATTCCTTCAGGTAACCCTGTACCTCGTTCAGCGATAAATTTATTTAAATCTTCTTCACTCCATACTGGCATATCTGGTTGAGAAGACATTCTTTTTTGAGCTTCAGCTGCTAAATCTTCTGCGGTCCATGTTTTAAGTTCTTGACCTCCAGGAGTTCTCAATGCACCTGGTTGCTGAGAGATCCTTGGTCCGGGTGGTTGTGGAGGCTGAGTTGATGTTTCTCTAGCAATAGAGGGTATCCTACAGCATTCCGCCGAAAATTTTAGAAAAGCTTCAAAACATTTTGAAAAACGATTTACATCTTCACTTTCATCTGAAACGAGTGTTAATGATATTTTTTCAGAGGGGAAGGGGATGGCAATTCCATTTATTGCCATATCAGAACTCAAACGATTTGATTCGATACTTGTAGTAAGATTTTCCATTATATTCATTAATTCACCATCTTTCATTAAAAAGTCACAAATAGGATCTCCATGTCTTTGAAATGATGAAGCATATTTAGCTAGGTGACTTTTAGTAATCGAAGAGTCTAAAGATTTAATTACAGCACTAATATAGGGAAAAATCTCGGACTTGGAACCTTTTTCGGAGTCATCTATTTTGTAACCTCCTAAATCAAGTGATCCCATAATAGGAGCAAATAGTGGTTTTTCATCTTTTATTTTACCGAATATAGTTGGTCTCGCAATAACACACTTAATTTCTCCATAATACGCAATTGCATTGTCTAATAACTGAATTTTTTTATCAAAAACTATTCTTGGAATAGTTCTAAAAACTAAATTAACCCAAGGCATCTGTTTCACAGGAATAAAAGCAACACAGGTTTTATCGATAACCTCTTTTAATTTTTTTATATACTCTTTAAGAACTTTTTTTAGGTCCTTATAATCTTCATTTTCCAATTCCTCATCAGCTTTTTTTTCAAAATTTTTGAACTTTTCTTCATTCTCTTTAAGATTTCCACCAAAAGACTTAATATCTCCAACAATATTGTCTTTCATTATGGATGTTGCATCTTCAATCATTTTTTTCTGAAAGTTGGAAAGTTCAGCTTCAATCATGTAATCAAATGGCTCGAATTGCATTTTATTGACAAAAACTTCGAATAATTTTTGTTCAGACATTTTCTAAGAGATGTTTTTTTATAGAATTACATTATTATTATAATAAATATAGTATAACATGATTATAAATTGAAGCATGAATGAGACAAATAAACTAAAAACCACTCCTAAGAACGGAATAACTGTATGTTTTATTTCATCTATTCTTGATAAAGCTAAAGATTACATAGTAGAAAAGTTAAAACACTTTGATAACGTCGAACTTATTTTTCCATTGGATCGGTCAGAAAAAAACTTATTAAAGCTTGCTTCGAAAGCAGATATATTGATCGGGTGGCGACCATCTAAAAAGTTATTAAGTACTGCTTCTAAACTTAAACTATTTATAAACCCCGGAGCAGGGATACAGCACCTATTAGAGCTCTTTCGTGATTTAAATAAAAAACAGAATGTTTTATTAGCTAATGGTCATGGTAATTCTTATTTTGTTGCTCAACACACCGTTGCTCTTTTATTAACTCTCATGAGTAAAATAATTCCTCACCATGAGTGGATGCGGGCAGGTAAATGGCGAACAGGAGATAGAGAAGCAGCTTCAATTCCATTAAGATTTAGAAATATTGGATTATTAGGATATGGTGCAATAAATCAGAAAGTTCACAAATTTCTTAGCGGCTTTAATGTTGAATTCTCAGTTTTGAGAAAAGATTGGGATAAGCAAAAAAATTCAATGCCTACACAAGTTAAGAAATACAATTTTGCTCAGTTAAATCAATTTCTTAAAGATATTGATATCCTAATAATCGCGATCCCCTTAACGTCTTTAACTAAAAAATTAATTAAAAGAAAGGAATTAGAACTTTTAGGCGCAAATGGGTTTGTTGTAAACATCTCAAGAGGAGATATTATCGATGAAGAAAGTTTATACATCTCATTAAAGGAAAGAATAATAAAAGGTGCTGCGATTGATGTGTGGTATAATTATCATCCTGAAACTGATCATGAAATTAAGAAATACCCCTTTAATTTTCCATTCCACGCTTTAGAAAATATCGTACTT
>CAZRBD010000022.1:0-853 GCA_964598265.1 uncultured archaeon | reverse complement strand
TCATTAGATTGGCTAATAATCGTCAAGATTTTCTCAATATTGTAGATTTAAAAGAAGTGTATTAAAAATTTTTGATATAATTCTTATAAGAGAATAAAAAGTTTTCATTAAATTTCGCTCAAAAGAAAAACTTTTCATTTTTAATTTAAACCTAAACAAAAAATTTTAAATGTCCTTAAATTTAAGACGATGAGCGGTTTTTAAAAAATTAACACCTTAATAATAATATCTTATATTTAAGGCATGACAAAATGGTCGTTCTTCAAATATATTAATCCGATAAAAATAAACATTTATATATTAATGTGTAATACAATATATTATAAAAATAATTGTGGTTAAAGGCGATAGATTTGAAAATTGTCACAGTTAATGTTCCAGAATCATATCTTGGTAGTATAAAAAAATTAGTTGGAGAGCATGGTTTATATCCTTCCCGATCTGAACTTATACGAGTAGCTGTTAGAGAATTCTTAATAAAAGAACTCCAAATGGCTAATAATATGGCTAAATATAATGAAACGAAAATTGACAATTTTGATGATGAGAATTTTTTTATCATACCTGTTGAGCGAGTAAATGAAAATAATGAACCGGTACGCGAATTTAAAACTTATAAAATTGTCAAACGTCTTGAATATTAGTTAAGATTTTTCATAATTAATTAGAAAGTTAGTTAGAACAAGTTCTTCTCACTTTTCTTTTTTTTTTTTCAAAGGGTGAATCTCCTTAAATATAAATTAATTGTCGCTAAGGATTTTTCTAAATCGAATAAATTCATGTTTTTCCTTTTTTGTATAATTTTTTTACTAAAAATTGAATTTTTTCACTAAAAATTGAAATAATATAAACA
>CAZRBD010000021.1:0-37580 GCA_964598265.1 uncultured archaeon | reverse complement strand
TAATCATTCCGTGAACAGAATTTCATCATAAGGTTGTCGAAATAGACCAGCTCTTTGGCGTTTCTGATCGAAAATATGACCCATCATCCCAATTGATCTCCCCAAAACGAAAAGTCCGTTTAAAGCTTCACTATAAATCACATCTTCAATTTCCTCTTGTGTATAATCCAAATTTTCTAATAAGTCTAGGAATGTAATCCCAATACAACCATCAACGTTTAAAATAAGGTTATTTCTCTTCGAGGTAGTAGCTTTTTCAACTTCTAAAGCATAATCTAAATGAGGATGCTTTGGAAAGTTCTTGAATATGAATTCTTTTAAGAGCACCACACGCTTGTCGGGATTTTGAACTGATTTAACTCTATGACCTATTCCCGGGATATTGATTTGAACGACATTTTTCATGTAATTCATGAACTCTACTGGTGTCATTTCCTTGTGCATTGCTTCTCTAAAATATTTCGCTGCATCAGACACTGCACCCCCAAAACGAGGACCAATAGTAAGGATACCACTCGCTAAAGCAGACATAAGATCTTTCCCTGCTCTGGCTGTAATTATTGCATTATGGGCTCCACTGACAGCAGGACCATGATCTGCGGTTAATTTAATTACGATTTCAATATATTGTTGTGCAAAATCCGGTAATTCTCGTTTAAACCATAGTAAACCGATAACATACCCTATTGATTTATTTTCTTGTATAATCTTATCTAACGGTACTTGATTAAAGGTTACTATTTCTCCTCGATCATCACTAATAGTAACTACTACATCAGTAGGTCTTCGTACTTTCCCTAATCGAATAGCAGTATTGTAATCTAACGGAACTTCTGGTGGATCAAATTCTTCCACAGGCTCTATTTTGCCCTCTTGCTTTAGTTTATCAAAGGTTTTTCTAATTTCTTTATCTAAATCTTCATATGAATCTGGAACTATCGCTCCGGCTTCTCTTAAAGCTCGATTTTTTGCATCAGCAGTTTCTTTTGCACTATCAGCCATAGCACCTGCGTGCCCAAACTGGAGTCCTTTTGGTAAAATCTTTGCTGCGGTTCCAGTGACCCATATAACAATTGGCTTAGTAAGTTTTCCACTTTTTAAGGCATCTACAATATCATATTCATCTACACCACCAATCTCTCCTAAAACAACTAGCATTTTTATTTTAGGATTCGCTTCATATCGTAAAAGATGGTTGATAAGTCGGGAACCAGGAAATCGATCACCACCTATTGCAATTCCTTCAAAAATCCCATCAGTAGTCTGTGAAATCATAAAATTCATTTCATTGCTTAAACCTCCTGATTTCGAAACAAATCCGACTGATCCAGGACGGTATAATTTTGACAGCATGATATTTTCTAATGTTCCAGCAGTATTCCCAATTTTAAACGCACCAGCTCTAATCCCTCCTACAGTTGCCGGTCCAATTATATTCTTATTTCTTTCGTCAGCAATTTTAATTAATTCACGACTTTGTCTTTCGGGTATTCCTTCAGCTATAATTACAACAGTTCGTATCGTTTCAGATTCTAGAGCTTCTTTACTTGTTTCATATGATGACCTAAAAGAAGCAAAATTTATCATTACATCAGCTCCAGGATGGTTTTTCATGGCAAGCCCGAGTGTTTTATATATGGGAATAACTATTTCCTTATTGCCCCAAAAAACTTTATGATAACTAATAGCTGCAACTTGAGTAGGTCTAATAATTGCGGTTACTGATGGTTTTTCCCTCTTACTTACAAAGTCAAAATCAAGCATTCTTTGAATCGGATTTCTCTGAAACCCATAAATAATTGCCTGAGTATTTCTATCAAAAAGTTCGTAATTTTCCATCATTAAACCCCTCCCCCTTCTTCAGCTTTTTTTATTAATTCAACAACCCTTGTCATATGAGTATATCTATCATATACTTCTATCGGAACTCCAGTTTCCTCTCCAACTTGTTTCATTAATTTTAATCCTTGTTTTTCATTAGGTCCACCCCGACGAACAAAGATTTTAACTTTTGCGTTTTTTAACTTATCAACTGACTTCCTTATAGCACTTACTATACCTGTAAAAGTTGCTTTTACATCAGTAAAATTAGCTATACCTCCTCCAATTATAAGATATTTTGATTTACCTTCTGGGTCTGGGTTTTCAGTTATAAGATCGATAATAGTTTGAGCATATATTTCAGTGTGCTCACGTGAAGGATTTCCTGAGTACTCACCATAATTCCCCAGTTCAGCACCAAAACCTAAATCTACAATTGTATCAGTATATATGACTGAAGCTCCTCCCCCGGCAACCATGGTCCAAACACGTCCATCCTTGTTCAAAACCTTTAATTTTAGTGATGCGCCTGTTTTTTCATCTAATTCTCTTATCATTACCTCTTTTTCAGACATTTTTTGACCAAAAGCGGCAGGGAATTCAATCGGATGATCAGGATTACCCCAAGTATCTGTGTGAAGAAATAAAGCAGTATCATCTAAGCGAGCTTTCACATCCAAAGGAACTACTTTTTTCTCTGTTGTAATAGCAAAAGGATTGATTTCAAGGAAAGTAAAATCCAGGTCTACAAAAACTTGGAAGAGTCCTTTAATAAAAGAGATTATTATATCCTTATCCTCCCCTAAATCAGGCAATCTATTCTCTAAATCAAATGAATTAATATTTACTCCAAGAGGAACGGGAATATGAAATACTTTATCCCAATTTTCTTCAATAAAGATACCTCCTTCATAACTAAAATGAATAACATCATTAGTTCGATCAGAGGTAATAGAAACATAATATTCTTTCTCATGAGGAATAAAAGGTTCAACGATGAGACGTTTTAATTCACCTCTGATATTACCAATTTCACATACTCTATCTAAGTTTTCAATACAAAATTGTTTCATTTCATCACAATTCGCATCGAGCAATATTAAATTAGCTTTTCCCCTTTTCCCAAATAGTTGATCAGGTTTAATGACAACTTGTTCTGATTCAATCCAAGGTTCTTCGAGGATTAGTTGATTTATATCAGTTTCGCATAAGACTATAGCTAATTTATTATGGTACTTAAACTCTGGATAGAATTTCGGCAAATGGCTCGCTAAAAGCATTTTAGCATCATATTCATAAATATTTTTTTGTGCCAATTCTCTTTAACCTACAGTTATTTACTATGATTTGATTATAGTCAATAATTTATGTAGAATGTATTTTCATATAAATTTTTCTTACCATATATTATGGGAGAATATTCCCTTAATTATGAGATTTCATTGATTCTATCTAAGAAAAAGGATTAATTTTTTCAAATTTACCAAGGTATCAAACCCCTTGATTTCAGAAATTCGGTTATAGTAGAGATTTAATATCTCCAATTCGGTTAACTTCTCTAAACCCTTGATTTCCAGTATTTTTCCCCCGTAATAGTCATGTCCAATCAATTTCAAGGATTTTAACTCGGTAAGATTGTCCTAAATTATGTAAAATTAAATTTTAAAATTTTTAATAATTAATTACATAAATTTCATCTTATCTAAACGTATCGAATAAAACTATCTTAAAATTAAAATCTATTTTACTAATTATTCGGTATTCCAACTCAAATTAACCTACAATAGTGCTTACCCACCACACCATTTCATGAATTTCTACAATAAAGGATATCGCTAGATCCGATATCGCCAAAATTATTGAGTTTATTAGAATGGATGTAAGAGTGGTTTGTTATCATTAATTTGACTCAATAACCAATAAAAAATTCTTCTCTTATGATTTCCGTTGGGATGGATATTTCTTTCGTTAAAATTCTGTCTATGGCATCAACCATGGCAGGTGGACCTGACACAAACCATTTTCTTTCCATGTAGTCAGGAACATTCTCTACAATAAATTCTGCATTAATTCGGCCTCTGAAACCCTTCCAAGTCTCTTCTGGTTGAGACAAAATATGAAAAAGTGTGAAATTACTTCTTGAAATATTCTCTAATTCTTCTTTGAAAGCAATATTATCAGAGTTTCTATTAGCAAAAAGTAATATTATATCAGTTTCTGTTTCAGTATCACATGCCCATCTAATGTTCGATCTAGCAGCCGTGATTCCAATTCCGCCACAGACAAATGCTACTTTAGTCAAATTAGGAGTCAATGAAAATTGCCCCAGTACCATATTCATTTTTATTAAGGAGCCTAAGGGTAAATTGTTTAAGGTTTGTTTAAATTCACTTTCTCGTATACGAGTTGTAAATTCAATATAAGGTTCAGTTGGGGAACTTGAAAAAGTAAAATGGTGAAATAATTCTCCACCTCCCTCTTTTGGAATATAAAAATAGGAAAACTGACCAGCTTTATATTCTAAGTCTTTTGGACGTTCAAACCGAAAACTCTTAATATTAGCAGTTCTCTCAATTTTTTCTATAAATTTAACTTTCCATTCTGACATAATTATCAATTAGGTTATGAATATTTTAGATGGTTCTAAGTCAATTCTTTAATTATTGCAGGGACATCCCAGGGCAAATCAGCGATTGATGCTCCTGCTGCTTTTAAAGCTTTTATTTTACCTTGTGCAGTTCCAAATTCACCAGAGATTATAGCACCAGCATGTCCCATTCTTTTACCTTTAGGAGCACTTTTGCCAGCAATGTAGGCGACTACAGGTTTTGATATGTTTTCTTTAATAAATTCAGCAGTTTTTTCTTCTTCATCACTACCAATTTCACCTATTAAAACAATAAGGTTAGTACTATGATCTTCGGAATAATATTTTACAGCTTCAGTCATAGTTGTCCCGCGAACAGGGTCTCCTCCAATTCCTATATACGCAGAAACACCAATTCCTGCATTCCCAATGGCTTTAGTAATTTCATAAGATAAAGTTCCACTCTTGGATATAATAGCCACATCACCAAAATGGCACATATCACCCGGCATTATTCCCAATTTTATTTTATCTGGAATCATCATACCTGGACAATTAGGCCCTATTATGTGTAAATCGCATTCTTTTGATAATTCAACAAGCCTTAACATATCGAATACAGGAACATTTTCAGTAATTATACATGTAGTTTTTATTCCAGCCAACAAACTTTCTTCCACAGCTCCAAAAGTAAACCTAGCTGGGACAAATATAATACTAGTATCGCAACTAGTCTGTTCTTTTGCTTCTTTAACATCGTTAAACACAGGTATTTTGTGAACTTCTTGTCCGCCCTTACCTGGAGTAACTCCAGCGACTATTTTCGTACCATAATCTAGCATTAATTTGGTATGAAACATACCTTGATTCCCTGTTATACCTTGAACTACTACCCTAGACTTTTCACTAATGTTCATTTATTCCTTTAACACCTCTTTAACTCTATCTACTGCGTTCATAACATCTTCATAAGCTTTCAATCCCTCATCTTTCAAAAGTGCGATACCTTCAGTATCTTTAGTTCCTGTTAATCTTATAATCACAGGGGGTGTATTTTTAAAGTCATGTAGTGACTGGATAATTGCTTCCGCAACAATATCGCAACGAGTAATCCCTCCATAAATATTGACTAATACTACTTTTGGATTCATTTTAAATAATAATTCTAGAGCTTTATATATTCTTTCCTTACTTGCTCCGCCACCAACATCTAAGAAATTAGCGGGTTTTAATCTTAATTCTGATAGTACGTCTAGTAATGCCATAGTTAACCCAGCACCGTTTGCTAAAATACCGATTTCACCCTCAAGTTTTACAAATGAAAAACCCTCTTCTTTTGCTAATTTTTCTAACCGTGAAAGCTTTTTATTTTGTAATTCTTGGACGACTGGTTGTCGAAATGCAGTATCATCATCTAATATCATTTTACCGTCGATAGCTACTAATCCAGAAGGAGTAAGAACTAATGGATTTATTTCTACAAGCTGAGCTTCGACGCCTTTAGTTATTTCCCATAATTTTTTAAATATCCTTATAGCTGAATCTAGGAGTTCTCCTGTAAACCCTAGTTGCTTAGAAACTTTTTTAGCAAGATTCTGCGATAATCCTTCAGTCAGCTTAAAGTTTTCTTTTATTATTGCTTCAGGGTTAGTTTTAGATACTTCTTCGATGTCAATCCCCCCTTTTGTACTAGCTATAATAAAAAATTGTCTTCCCGACGCGTCTAATGCAATTGAACAGTAATATTCTTGTTCAATCTGAGCTAATTCTTCTATAAGAATAGCTTCTACTTGGAATCCAGCAACTTTTCTACTAAAGAATTCTTTACAAAGAAATATAGCTTCCTCCATAGAGTTAGCTATTTTTATTAATCCTGCTTTCTTTCTACTGCCAATGGCTATTTGAGACTTAATGATTGCAGGAAATGTGAATTGCTTTATTTTTTCTTCTAAATTCTCCCCCTTTTCAATTACTATGTTTCTCGCTAAGGGAATACCAAATCTACAGAAAATTTTTTTACTCTCATATTCAAGCAAACGAATAACTTATCCCCCCGTATTATTTAGCATAAAAGACGCATTTAAATTAACATAAGAAATTAATATAAATTTCATGTATTTACTAATAAAATTTTTTCTAATAATCTATAAAATAAAAATTACCAAGTTAATCTATATACTATTTTATGTTTGTTTTTTGGATTAATTTAAAATAATTTAATAAATAAGTAAATCGAATGAATTATTACAAGAAAATATATTTGAGAATTTAATTTAAAATGAAATTTTCAACAGAAATCCAAAAATCAGATGAGTTGAATGATGTCTCAACAATAAAGATGATTTCTTTTTCTACGGGATATTTTCTTAATATTTTTCTAATGGTGGCTTTCAATTCCTATGTTTGGACTTTATACGAGGGAGAACTTGGTTTATTAAGTATTTTATCTTTATGGCCAATCTATATGGCAATAGCAAATTTGATATATACAATATTAAGCATGTTTACTAATCCTCTTTTAGGATATCTAACAGACAAACCTCTCAAATGGACAAAGAAAAGGGGTTTTCACACACCATGGATAGTTATTGGAGCAATCCCGACTATTATCTTTTTTTTCCTGCTCTTTACCCCACCAAAAGTAGCAGGAGTAGAAAGTGCGATACCAATTTTAGTTTATTACATAATTGTAGTCTTCTTATTTGATACATTTTATTCTCTTTTGCAAACACATTCCTTTGGGGCCTTTGGAGCGCACTTCAGAGGTGATAAGGCTCGTAGAAAGGCGGGATTATCAACACAAATCTTCACCTTTATCGCAAATTTTTTGGTTATAGCACTTTGGTCACAAATTGTCGTAACTGAAAATCCAATCTCATTTACAATTGCGGCTGCTATAAGTGTTATAATTCTATTGATTTCATTGGTTATTTTTTATCCAGGTTCTAAAGAATCTGAAGAAATAAAAGAACGATTCATTGTAGGATACCAGAATGCAGAAAAAGTTCCCTTCTTTAAAACTATGAAAATTGCGATAAAGCAAAAGAATTTCATGTTAGTCCTCTGTACATACATTTTATTTATGATAGCTATGGGTTTGCAAAGTATGAATTCATTTTATTTCGTTGACGACGTTCTACAAGCACCTCAGGGGATTAGAACCATTCAATCAACTATCATGCTCGGTTCTTCACTATTAACAATGCCTATATGGCTCCGAGTTGCTAAGAAAATTGGACATTCTGCAACATTTACACTAGGATTAATAACTTTTGGTTTTACTGTGTTATTTAATCTCTTTATTACAAATGTATTTCAATTCTATGTGCTTGCTATTTTTAGGGGCACGACGATTGCCATGTTTTTGATTATGTTGTCACCCATATTTGCTGATTGCTATGATGAGATTGCGGTTAAAACTAAAAAACACCAGCAAGCCACTTTATTAGGAGTGAGGAATTCCTTTGTTAAAATTTCTATTACAATTCAAAGTTTAATTATAGCATTTATTCATATAATTACAGCTTATGACCCTATTAACCCCAGTAGTAATGCATTATTTGGTCTCCGCTTAATCCAAGGGTTTTTCCCCTTTTTGTTTTGCATTATAGGAGCTTTAATATTTTATAAGTGGTTTGATTTGAAGGGTAAAAAAAAACAAGAAGTAATGCAAAAATTAAAAGAAATGGGTTTATAACCCATAGAAACTTCTGGAATATCAAAGGGGAGGTTAGCGTCTACTTTCAGCCCCAATAGTCTCTAATTGTGTACGCTCAGTAAGTCATTCCATCATTTCAACCAATTCACTCCATATGATCAATTAATCTTCTCGACGCGGCAAAGTAAACCCTTGAGAGGGAGTGTAGCAGTTACGGGGTCAGTGTGTTGATTATCGGTAAGAATATTTATATTTAATTTTTCCCAACCGTTTTCTACTCCATACCAGTATCCATGTGGGGCATGGACAACCTTAGGATGCGTATTATTAAAGAATTTGGCTTTAATTTCAACCCGTCCTCTTGGTGTTGACAAATAAACCCACTCTCCATCCTTGATATTAGAGTTTTTTGCTGTCTCTGGATGAATCAGTAACTCGGGATCGGGTGCAAGCTTATGCAATGATGGAATATTACGAAGTGAGGAATGATAAAAAGGAAGAATCCGAAATCCAGTAGTAAGAACTAATGGAAAATCTCGCCATAATTCTGGTGTGCTTACAGGACTCTCTGGTGGTTCTTTAAAATCAGGTAGTGGTGCTATTCCTAGAAGTTCTAAATGTTTTGTATAAAGCATTACTTTCCCTGTGGGTGTTGAAAATCGTTTTCTCTTCTTCAGCCCGTTATAATCAACTGGAACAGAAAATTTTCCAATTTTTTTGAATTCCTCATACGTCATTCCTATTGGTTCAAGTCGATAGTCTAATGATTCCTCCACGGTCTTCCAATAATCGTCAAGACCGATTCTTTCAGCAAGATCAATCAATATCTGCTTTTCACATCTGCATTCAGGAACCGGTTCTAACGCTTTTGGTTGGCATATAATATAATTTTGCATTCCTAAATCCTCCACATCATCCCTTTCAGTCCAATGTGCGGCAGGAAGTACTATATCCGCCATTATAGTAGTCGGTGTATGAAAATAATCAACTGAAAATAGAAAATCTATAGTTTCAAGGGCTTTTTTAACATATTGAGAGTTCCCAAATGCACACATAACATTATTCGCAAATAATCCCCAAGCCTTAACAGGATAGGGTTTTTGTTCTAGGATTGCTTTGAATACCGTTTCTGGTGGTACTTGATCGCTAAATTGATAGAATGGATAACGATCCACAGCTAGTTTCTTTTTTACTTGTTTACTTGGTAAATGGACTGAAAGTGAAAAGTCTCTCCCATAACACGACCTATCACCAAGAGCAGAAGGATAATTAAAATTTCCTCCTTGGATCCCGAGATTTCCTGTTATAGCTGCTAAGATTGCAATAGATCGAGCTAAATCAAATGATTTTATAGAATGACATGCTCCGCCTATACCCGGCATAATACATGCAGGTTTTATGTTGGCATAAGTAAGAGCAGCTTCTTCAATTTTTTCAGCTGGTATCCAAGTAATCTCTGCACAATAATCAGGGGTGAACCGAGAAACTTGTTCGCGTAATTGATCAAAACCAAAAGTCCAATTTTCTACAAAATCTTTATCATATATCTCATTTTTTATAATTATGTTTATAATACATAAAATTAATGCTACATCTGTTCCGGGTCTAACTGGTAACCAATGATCTGCTTTTTTAGCTAGAGGAGTACCTCTAGGATCAACGATAATAAGTTTCGCACCTGATTTAAGAGCAGTTCTAATACTATACATAAAGAGACCTGGAAAGCTTTGTTCAGGATTATGACCCCATAATACTATACACTTGCTCGATGCAAAGTCAGCCGAAGGTAGAGTACCGCATACAGCGCTCATCCCCATAATAATAGGTCCTAAAGAATAATTCGCGGGGCCACTATAGTTAGGAGATCCAAATAATGTTAAGAAACGGTTGATCCAGGGGGGAAGTCCTCTTGTGGTTCCTTGACCAAAAACTACCGATTCCGCACCGAATTGATCCCGAAACTTAATCAACCGTTCCGAAATGATATCAAGAGCTTTATCCCAAGATATTTTCTCAAATTTTCCCTCCCCCTTCTCTCCTACTCTTCTTAATGGATGTGTAATTCTATCGGGATGATAAATGATTTCTCTAACAGCTTGACCCTTTGGGCAAATATAACCATGACTAAATGGATGCTCTTTATCTCCCTTGATCCCAACCACCCTTCCATTTTCTACTTCAAGGAAAACACCACATCGGGAGTGACATTCAAAACAAATTGTCCTAACAGTTTTAACGCTCATAATAATCTCTGATAATTTAGCTAATTATACTTTTTTGTAAACTAACTATGAATAATGTTGTTCAATTGTAAATTAGATAAGGTGTTTTACATATATTAATTTTTTTTGAAAGTTAAAGAGATAATAAAAATGAATAAAAAGTAATTACCAAAGGAAATTATTTCTAAAACTTTCGTGGTTATAAACGATATTTATAATCTATAAAAATAGCATTTTTAATTCAAAGCTTCCCAAACTAATATAACTTGAATATTAACTTCTAATTAAATTTGAATCTTTCTTAAAAACACTTTGAAATATGATAAATAATAAAAAAAAGAGTTTAGATATTTCCATAGTTCTTTGTGGTGCAGCTGGGCAGGGTATTCAAACTGTCGAAGCTCTTTTAACCAAAACTTTAAAAGGAACAGGATATTACGTATTCGCAACCCGGGAATACATGTCTAGAGTTCGTGGGGGTGTTAATTCTACCTCTATTCGTGTATCTTCTAAACCAGTTCGAGCATATATAGAGAGAATTGATCTTTTAATACCATTAAATAAAGAATCAATTCCTCACCTTCAGGAGAGAGTTTCAGTTGATACGATAATTATTGGAGAGAATGAATTTATCAATATCCTCCCTGGAGTATTAGGTGAAAAAATAGAAATTCCATTCTCAGAACTCTCAACCGAATTAGGTGGAAAAATTTATGCAAATATTATTGCTCTAGGGGTAATTTTATGTATATTAAAAGCTGAGAAATCTATAATCCATGACTTAATTATTAAAAATTTCAACAGAAAAGGACAAAAAATTATAGACAATAATATTAAAGCTGTGGATAAAGGCTATGAAGTAATTGAAAGTTATATCTCATCTAATAAAATTAAACTTACAATCGATCTAAGGAAAAATTCTTCAGTAATGGATGATTATATTCTAACTGGTACTCAAGCCATAGCGTTGGGAGCCATTGCGGGAGGTTGTAATTTTGCGTGTTTCTACCCTATGGCTCCTTCCACGGGTATTGGCACCTTTCTAGCTCAACATGCTCTAGAATTTGGTATGATTGTTGATCAGTCTGAAGATGAGATTAGTGTGATAAACAAAACCTTAGGAGCTTCTTATGCTGGAGCTCGTGCGTTTGTATCAACTGCAGGAGGTGGATTTTCCTTGATGGCTGAAGGTGTGAGTTTAGCCGGTATGGCAGAACTACCAATAGTAATTGTAATTGGACAAAGACCTGGACCTGCAACAGGTATGCCTACTAGAACTTGTCAAGAGGATATCGAACTTGTTTTGCATGCAGGAGCAGGTTGGTTCCCAAGAATAATATTTTCTCCAGGGACTATCGAGGATGCCTTTAAATTAACTCAAAATGCATTCAATTTAACTCAAAAATATCATGTACCCGTATTTATTTTGACAGATCAATATCTGGTTGACTCATATTATAATATAAACTCATTAAATCATGAAAGCCTTAATATTGAAAATCATATCATCAAAACTGATTCTGGTTATGAGAGATATGTTTTTACTGATGATGGGATCTCACCTCGTGGCATCCCTGGATACGGAGAAGGGTTAGTTGATGCTGATAGTCATACTCATGATGAATTTGGTGTTATTACAGAAGATCCAAATCTACGAATTAAAGCAGTAGAAAAACGATTTAAAAAACTGGAATTGATTAAAAAAGAAATGATTCCTCCAGAGTTTATTGGAAATGAAGATTTTAAATATTTAATTGTGAGCTGGGGGAGTAATTATTACTTAATTAAAGAGGCTTTAGAAATTTTAAACAGGAATGATGTCGGATTTCTCCATTTTAAACAGATTTTTCCCATTCATGAAAGCGTCCTTAATTATCTTATCAAAGCTGAAATTAAAATTTCAATCGAGCAAAATCCAACAGGTCAATTTGCAAAATTATTAGAAAATGAGACTCACATAAATATGAATCATAGGATATTGAAATACAGCGGTTATGTGTTTTCAGTTGAAGAAATTGTTAGTAAATTAAAAAAAATAATAGGAGATGATTAATATGCAAAAAACAGAATTTGATTCAACGGCAGAAATAACTTGGTGTCCGGGATGTGGTAATTTTGGTGCATTAAAAATAATGAAAGATGCTTTAACTGAATTAAATATAGCACCGAAGGACTTGGTTTTAGTTTCAGGTATTGGCCAAGCTGGGAAATTTCCCCACTTTATGAAGGCTCAAAGCTATAATGGCTTACATGGAAGATATTTATCTGCTGCACTTGGAATAAAAGCAGCTAATCCTGAATTAACTGTAATTGCTGTCAGTGGAGATGGTTGTACCTATAGTGAAGGAGGGAATCATTTTATTCATACAATTCGATATAATCCTGATATAGTAAATATTGTTCATAATAATCAGGTGTATGGTTTAACTAAAGGACAAGCATCTCCAACTAGTCAATTAGGATTTGTAACTAAAGTCCAAATATTCGGAGTTATTAATGAACCTTTAAATGTTGTAGCAATGGCAATTGCTTTAAATGCTTCATTTGTCGCAAGGGCTTTTGTTGGAGATTCAGAGAAAACTAAAAACATCCTAAAACAAGCTATTAACCATAAAGGGTATGCTTTAATTGATCTTCTTTGTCCATGTGTGTCATTTAATCGAATAAATACATTCCAATGGTATAAGGAAAATAGTTATTACATAGAGGATTCTCATGATCCATATGATCAAGAGAAGGCAATGAAATTAGCTTTAGATTCAAGTAAATTTCCATTGGGAATTTTATATATAAATCATAAAAAAAGGTCTTATGAAGAAAATGTGCGCATTTATGATACAGATAAGAGACCTTTGTATCAAAGAGAATTGGATCGAAAAAAATTTAATGAAATATTAAACACCTTCCGATAATTAATGATATTTAGAATGCTACTACTATTATTTTTACCTTAAAACTTTAGCTATATTCGGCAAATGGAATGAATATAGAAGAATATAAATCCTTTAATAAGGTTAGTTTTTCAAATTTTGTAAAGAAAACAATAGGGGATGTATCAGAAATTACAATCATTTGAAATCAGGTTAAAAATTAACGGAATTCGCGCCTTTGAGCGAATACTATCAAACTCTCTATAGGATAAGTGTGCAATTTCAGATGCTTTACCTATTGAAATTTCTCCACGCATATATAACTCTAGAGCATCTTGGACTGCATTAGGAAGTGTTTTTACATATTTCCAGTCTATATGCTTGAGTAAATCTTCTTGATCAAACCAGTACTGCTATGAATTACTTCTTTGAACCACTTATGTTTTTCCTATTTCTTCTTTAAGATTAGATAAGAAATCTGATTATTAATGTATATGTATAAAGGGAATACAAAGAGTTATGAAATAATTTTATTTTTCAGGATTAATAATCAATATAAAATTTCTAAGTAGGCTATAAATCTACCTTATATTTATTTAGATTTCTAACCTCAATCAACCTGAGAATATCCTTGAATATTTGTTCTGGGGTTTTTCCTCTCTCAACTAAACGTTGGAACTCCTCTACCTTTTTATAAGCTCTTTCTACATCTGCAAGAGTAATGTTAATAGGAGCTCGTCTCAGTTTTTTCTGATCCATGATTATTCTATAGAATAATTGTTTTTAGTCGTATTAATAATTTTATGTTGTTTACATCTTTAAATTTATATGCCATTTTTCCAAATTCTTTTTTTATATATTATTAGTAATATCTTTTTATTTAATCTAATAAAATATGATACTTAATGAGAGTAGAAGAATTTGACGTATTAATTATTGGAGCAGGTCTCAGTGGGTTAAGAGCGGGATTAGAACTTTCCAAAAAATGGAATATTGCTGTGATAAGTAAGGTTTATCCAGTTAGATCTCACTCAGGTGCAGCACAAGGGGGGATTAATGCGGCATTAGGTAACTTGGCAGAAGGAAAAGAAGACACCCCAAAAAGTCATGCCTTTGACACTGTAAAGGGATCTGATTACCTTGCGGATCAAGATGTTGTAATGTTCATGTGTGAAGAAGCCCCAAAAATTGTTGTTGAATTTGAAAGTATGGGTGCCCCCTTCTCTAGACTTGAGTCTGGATTTATTGCCCAGCGTCCTTTTGGAGGAGCGGGATTTCCCCGAACTTGTTATGCTGGTGATCGTACAGGTCATACATTGCTTCATACTCTATATGAACAATGTATTCGTAATAAAATTAAAATTTTTAATGAATACTTCTTAATTGATTTAATAAAAGTAAAAGAAAATGTTGTGGGAATATTAACCCTTGATATTTCTAAAGGAGAATTAGTGATTTTTAGGGCTCCATATGTTATTTTGGCTACAGGGGGATTTGGTCGGATATTTAAGCAATCTACAAATGCTCTCATTAATACGGGTGATGGCAATGGCGCAGCCTTCCGGGCTGGAGTTCCAATGCAGGATTGTGAATTTGTACAATTCCATCCAACTACCTTATATGGCACTAATATATTAATGACTGAGGGTGCTCGAGGTGAAGGGGGATTTTTATTTAATAATATTGGAGAACGATTTATGAGTAAAACAGCTCCCAAAGCTATGGAATTAGCTCCGCGAGATATTGTTGCTCGAGCAATCAGTACCGAAATTCTTGAAGGGCGAGGTTTTGAAAATGCTTATGTTCATTTAGATTTGACTCATTTGGGGGCAGAAAAAATAAAAGAAAGACTTCCGGGAATTCGAGAGATAAGCATGTATTTTGCAGGAGTTGATCCTATAGATGAGCCTATCCCAGTTCAACCAGGACAACATTATAGCATGGGCGGAATAGCTACAAAATATAAAGGAGATTTTGGAGAGACTAATTTATCTGGCTTATATGTTATTGGAGAGTGCTCTTGTTTGTCTGTTCATGGTGCTAATCGATTAGGAGGTAATTCGCTCTTAGAAACATCAGTATTTGGACGAGCAATTGGTAGAAATCTTTTAAAGAAAAGTCTGCCTGACTTACCATCAATAGATTTTGTGAAAGAAGCTGAAAATAACGCTAGAAATTTTGTAGAAACTCTTTTAAATCAATGGGAAAATAATGATGGGAAAACTCCCATAGAGATTAGAAATGCTATGGGAGATATTATGAATAGAAACGTTGGGGTTTTTAGAAAACAAGATGATCTCGAAAAAGCGTACGAAGATCTTAAGATCTTACAGAAAGATTTTTTAAATGTTCATGTCAAGACTTTAGATCGAAAATTCAATTATGGCTTGATTCGTACATTGGAACTACGAAATATGCTTGATATTGCAGAAGTAACAGCTTATGCTGCTTTATGGCGTAAAGAAAGTAGGGGAGCCCATTATCGATTGGATCATAAAACTCGAGATGATGAGAATTTTCTATGTCACTCATTAGTTTATCGTACAAAAGATGGGCTTGAATTGAAAAAAAAGCCTGTATCATTAGGAATCTTCGAAGTAAAGGAGAGGGTGTATTAAAATGTCTGAAAATGCAAAATTTTTGGTATATAGAAATTCGGGAGAGGGAAAAACTCGGTATGAACACTATGAAGTTCCTCTTGTTAAAGGTATGAGCATACTAGAAGCATTATTTTATATCCAAGATCACTATGATTCAACTTTTGCGTTTCGATATGCCTGTAGAGGCGCTATCTGTGGCTCATGTGGTATGATCATTGATAAAGTACCTATTTTAGCTTGTAGACAACAAGTTTCTACTGTGAAAAAGATGAAGAAGCCCGTTAATCTTCCAGAGTTTAATTTTGGAGATCTTTCTGATTGGAATTCAGAAATTGAGATTCTAATCGAACCATTACCTAATATGACTGTACTTAAGGATTTAGTTGTCGATATGGAACCCTTCTGGAAATTTTATAGAGAAGTTGAACCTTATTTCACCCGAGAATGGAATGATATAGCTCCTGAGTCAACACAATCTCCAAATGAAATGAAAAAAATTGAGAGTTTAGTATATTGTATTTTGTGTGGATTATGTTGGGCGTGCCCTGTGAGTAAAAAGAATAAAAATTATCTTGGACCTACTCAGATAGCTAAAGCAGATAGATTTATGAGTGATTCAAGAATTTCTAAAGAAACTCAAGAGAAAATTGTAAAAAGAGTTCTTAGAAATGATGGTGTACCAGCATGTGAGAAGTTTTTTGTGTGCAATAGAGTTTGTCCTAAAGTTGTCATGCCAGGAACTGCAATTAAAAATATCCGAGATAATTGGACTACTAAATAATAGGTCATTTTTACCTAATTTTAAAGGCTATTCACTAAAGTTTAAACTTCAATAAAGAAGATCTAAGAGATTCTAAAATATTAATAACTCATTTTCCTCTTATTATATTTAAAGAAATCAACATTATATAGTAAAAATCTTAAATGAAAGAATAAATGACATCTGACTCAAACAAAAATTTCAGAAAAAAAGCGCGAGATTTTAAAGGAAGAATCGAGTTAATGAAGAAAACCGATTTAGTAAAAATCGAGTCAATATTCTTAGAAATCTACGAATTAGGATTACAAGATTACATTCAAAAGGAAAAGAAGAGATATCCTGATAAATCTCATAAGGAAATTATTATAGATATGTATCAGTTCCATGATAAATTACGAGGGAGAAGAAAGTAAATGGAGAGTACTTATAAACAAGCATTTTTACAAATCATTGATTTTTTAGAAGGCTTGGAAGAAAACAAGGATTTTAAATATTATTTAGTAGGAGGTATTCTAGTAAATTTATACTCAGATTTTAGGATTACTCGTGCTATTGATATTGTAATAGACTTGCCATCATCTAAAATTACTCTTGCAGATTATATTTCACTATTGGGAAAAAATAATTTTCATGCCATGCAAGATTGGAGAACAACTTTAATTCTGGCTAGAGAAACCAATATAATTCAATTCTTAGACAAAACTGACACGGTGAGATATGACAATCACATAGTAGTAAAATTCAGTAGCAATAAATATAAAAAAATGGGTCCCATTGGATTAGAAAAGAGAGTTCGAGAGAAGATCTTTGGTATAGAATGCTGGGCTACTTCAAAAGAAGATTTTGTCTTAAGTAAATTAGTATATGGGGGGTGGCAAGATTATACTGATGCTTTGGGGTGTTGGTTACGTTTTCAGAATGAATTAGATAAGGATTATTTACAGGATGTTAGCAGACAATTAGATATAGAACAAGAATATTCACTATTAAAATCAGGAATAGATGATCCAGATGAATTTTTCAATAGGTTAAGGGATCAATAATCAATTCATGTAAGCTTTTAATCTTTGAATAAGTAGTAGTTATTTTTATCTAATTTTAAAATATTTTAAATAAGACTTAATAATCAATACTTTATAATTTAGAGTTTGGTATACCACCTTTCAAGGAAATATCAATCAACTTTCTTTGTTGATGCTGCCATTTTATCAGGATCAGTCATTATTTCTACTATAGCTGGTTTATTTGCATCAAACGCACTTTGTAAAGCATCATCTAAAATTCCTGGAGACTCTACTCTTATGCCATAACCTCCAGCTGAACGAGCAAATTCAGCAAAATTAGGATTAGGAAAATTAACTCCGAATATTGGGTATCCATCTCTTATTAATTCCTTCTTGATATTTTTTAATACGCAATCATGAAAGATAACGCAAACGATATTATAGTGTTCTCTTACCGCTGTTGTGAAATCAGCCATTAACATTGCAAACCCTCCATCACTTGCTAAACATATAACTTGTTTTTCAGGGTAACTAGATTTTGCAGCTATAGCGGCAGGTAAAGCGAATCCCATGCTAGCCATATTTGCGTTTAAATAAGTTTTATGCCCTTCACAGATAAATTTCTTATAAAAATGGTATGTATGATCTCCCACATCAACACATATTATCGCATCTTTATCTAATTTTCTTCTCAATGCTTGAATTGCATACCCGGGATTTATTGGAACTGTTAAATCTTCTGCTTCTGTTTTTAGGAAATCTATATGTTCTTGTTTCATTTTGAAAACATGAGATAAATATTCATTATTTTCTTGTTTTTCTTCTATAAGAGGTAATAATTTTTCAAGAACAAGTTTACCGTCACCTACTAATCCAACATCTACGTTAAAAGTTTTGCCTATGCGAGTAGTATCATTATCAATTTGTAAAAATTTAACACCAGGTGGAACGAGATTTGCTTGTCTAAATCCTGAACCAATGATGATTATTAAATCACACTCTTTTATAGCTTTCGCAGAATATTTCGTACCAATCGAGCCTAATACACCTACAGCGTATTTATGAGTTTCATGAATAACACCTTTAGCTCTAGATGTAGTGGCAATGGGGGCTTTTAATATCTCTGAAAGTTCAATGAGTAATTTTCCCGCATGTCTTGAACCCCAACCTCCGAAAATAACCGGTTTTGAGCATTTATTAATTAAGTTAGCTGCTTTTCGTATATCTTCACCTTTAGGAACCACCTCACTCTTAAACAATCTTTTCTCTGGCTTGATTATTTCATCATCCAATTTATCAGCAAGAATATCGGTTGGACAGCTTAACACTGCTACTCCTGGCTTTTTAATTGCATATTTAACAGCCATCATTGTGAGTTTTAAAGCTTGATTGGATCTTGCAACTGTTTCTGCATATTCTGCAAATGGTTTAAATAAGGTAATTTGATCAATCTCTTGAAAAGCCTCACTTCCGAGATAGACTTCAGGAATTTGACCTATGAGGGCTAAAACTGGGCTTCTATCAGTTGCGGCATCCATTAATCCAGTTATAAGATTTGTAGCTCCCGGACCTGCAATGGACATGCAAACACCTAATTTATCTGTTATTTTTCCAATTGCTGAAGCAATGAAAGCAGCTGTTTCTTCATGTCGAGTTAACACAAAATCTATCTTGTCATTTTTTCTAATAGCATTCACCAAGGGTAAATTAGAATCTCCCGGTATTCCAAAAACTCTATCTACTCCAAAAGCAACTAATTGTTCAATTATCTTATCTGCTACATTCGTTTTAATGTCTTCATTCCCTTTCTTGCTACTTTCCAATACAAAAGCAGTTTTCGGAGCGCCACAGACAGGACAAGTCCAAGAGTTGGGTAAAGAAGGAAACTTCTTTCCTTTTTTATCCTCATCATATATAAAATTACAAACCGAGTATCTAAACCTAGTCATAATTATCACCTTGATTAAATAAATACTAATTAAATCTATCTTCAATTATTATAGAAATTAAACTTTGACTGTTTAAATTATAAACTTCTGATGATACGTAAAAAATTAAAAACATAATTCCTAAATAGGATGGTAAGTAACCATCTTTTCATTAATTCATCCACTTTAGTTAGTTCTTTAAAGTTTGTCTTCATTAATAATCTAATTAGATCTTAAATGGATAATTTGTTTTAAATAATAACTAGATGTGGAGTAACTTTTATGGCTCTAGACGATCGATTATCATCGGGAAGAAAATTATATAAAGAGTTTAGAAGCGGTGTTTTTTACGAAGAGTTGTTTAAAAAATATCAGATCACCCAAAAAGATCTCATAAGTATCCTTAATAGGAACATCAAAGGGAATTATGACTATAAACGGATATTATCAGGAGGGTTACAAGCCCAACAACAATTCCTCACTCATTTAAATACTCATTGGAATCCGTTAAAACCTGACAAGCCCTTTGAAAATAAACCACCTTATTTAAATGGCAACCCTTCAAAAAAGAAGATCTCCTAGTCTTCTTAAGAGAAACAGTAAAATTATTGAGCGAAAGAAGTAAATATCTTACAGAAGCAAATTCATGAAATAGACATCTCACGATCAATATTTTAGAAGCTTCAAGCATTTAAGCAAATAAACTATAAGTTTTTATTAACACTAAAATTAATTCTTTTTAATTCTGTGCTTTAAAATTGAGTAAAATGTCTGAAGAAATTAGGAAGAAAAAATTTCCGCAATTTAAAAGTGAGTTTGCTGAAGTTAACAACATTAAACTTCATTATATTAAAGCGGGTCCTGAAGATGGAAAACTAATTGTTTTTTTGCATGGATTTCCCCAATTCTGGTATATGTGGAGAGATCAGCTTTTAGATTTTTCAAAAAATTACCTAGCAGTAGCTCCTGATATGCGAGGATATAATCTATCATCCAAACCCGAGGAGATTGAACAATATCAACCTGAACATATAGTTGAGGATCTAAGAGCTCTAGTTGAGGAACATTTTGGGCGGAAAAAATTTGTATTAATCGGCCACGATTGGGGCGGGGTAATAGCTTTCCCTTTCGCAAACTCGTATCCAGAGTTAGTTGAGAAACTGATAATTATAAATGCCCCCCATCCAAACACATTTGGAAAATTGATTTCTAATAATGAGGATCAACAATCATCAAGCCAATATATATTGTTTTTTCGACAAAAAAATGAAAAGGGTTATATAGCCGAGGGGGTATTGTCTGCTAATGATTATAAGATGTTATTCGATATCGTTGTTAATTCTGAAATGGAATTTGATGAAGATGATCGCCAGATGTACAGAAATGCATGGTCTCAACCTGGGTCCCTCACTGGAGGTTTGAATTATTATCGTGCTGGTGGATTACGCCCTCCTTCACAGGGGGAAGAAATATCAGGATTGACTGATGAACAATTAGAGGCTAATCCACTTATGATAAATGTTCCTACGTTAGTTATATGGGGGGAAAAAGACACTGCACTAACAGTTCATAACCTTAAAGGCCTTGATGAATTTATCCCGGATTTGACTATTAAACGGATTCCTGAAGGTTCACATTGGGTCATAAATGAACAACCAGATAAAATTAATTCAATGATACGTGATTTTCTGTAAATTTCATCACTCTGTGAATGAAATATCATTGAAATTTATTGAATATTAATATAAACTTTTTTTATTATCGCATTTCTAATAACCATATAAAAATTCAAATTATAAGTGAAATTAATATTGAATTTCCGTATTGAAAAAGACGTTTTAGGTGAAATTGAAGTCCCCGAGGGTGCATATTGGGGAATAAACACTCAACGAGCAATTCAAAACTTTCAAATAAGTGGAATAAAATTTCCTGAAATTTTCCTTACTTCTTTAGCGGAATTAAAAAAAGCTTGCCTTTTAGCTAATAGGGATTTAGATTTAGTAGACAAAGAGAAAGGAGATGCTATCCTAAAGGCAGTAAATGAAATTTTAGAGGAGGGTAAACATTTTGATCAATTTCCTATAGATATTTTTCAAACAGGTAGTGGTACCCAGACAAATATGAACATGAATGAAGTTTTAGCAAATAGAGCAAATCAGATACTTGGGTTTCCTATGGGAAAAAAATACCCAATTCACCCTAATGATCATGTGAATAAAAGTCAATCATCCAATGATGTTATTCCAAGCACTATGCATATTGCTACACTACACCTAATAAATGAAAAATTATATCCTGTGTTAACTCGATTAATTGATGCACTATCTCAAAAAATTAACGAATTTAAAGATATAATCAAAGTTGGAAGAACTCATCTTCAGGATGCTATCCCAATCCCTTTATCATTAGAGTTTGAAGTTTATAAGAAACAAATAATAACTAATGAACAACGATTAAAGAATTCGTGTAAGGAGCTTTATCAAATTCCAATTGGAGGTACCGCGGTAGGAACTGGACTGAATGCACATAAAGATTTTGCTAAATTAGTGGTCACTCATCTCTCAGAATTAAATAATTTCCCTTTTGAAATTAATCCTATTAAAGCCGAGGGAATTGCATCTCATAATACGATAGTTAAAATCAGTGGTAATTTACGATTGTTAGCTTTATCTCTATTAAAAATGGCAAATGATATTCGCTGGATGGGAAGTGGCCCAAGGGCTGGATTATCAGAGTTAATTCTGCCTCAAAATGAACCAGGATCCTCTATAATGCCAGGTAAGATAAACCCTACTCAATCAGAAGCATTAATTCAAGTATGTCTTCAAGTAATTGGAAACGATGGTGTGATTTTGTTTGGAGAGGCGTATGGAAGTATTTTAGATTTGAACGTTTGTAAGCCTTTAATGATAGTAAATCTGCTCGAATCAATAAAAATCCTTATTGGGGGTATAAATTCATTTACTATTCATTGCTTACTAAATTTGAAGGCTAATTCTGAGCAAATAAATGAACAATTAGAAAGAATGTTAATGCTCGTAACCAATCTAACTCCTATAATTGGTTATGATAAATGTTCAGAGATCGCACTACGAGCATATAAAGAGGGAAAGAGTTGTAAGGTAGTCATAAAAGAGATGGGATTAAAAATTGATAATCTCGATGAATTATTAGATCCTAAAAAAATGGTGTAATTGTAGAGGTAAGAAAATGGTAGCAGAACCCAAAACATTAGAGGAAGTACGTAATATTGCTAGAGCAAAATTAAAAGGAATATGTGGAGTTTATAAGGATTGTGATGGCGACCCTCGTAGACTCTGTCAGGGGCAAAGTTATGGAAGAGCTCTTGGTATCGGAGGTATTGGAAGTGGGGCTGGTTTCCATAATAATTTTTTAGCTCTTAGAAAATACAATTTGAAAATGAAATTAATAGAAGGAGATTATATCCCTGACACCAAATATGATTTTTTTGGTAAAACGCTTTCTATGCCGATAATGGCTGCAAGTGTAGCAGGAGTTAATAGTTTTGGTGGAGATGCTGTTATTACCGAACAAGAATTTTGCCGCTCCGTGGTTCTAGGCTGTAAAGCAGCAGGAACTTTGGGTTGGAGAGGCGATACATATACCTATTCCCTTGAAAATTCCTATGGTATTAATGCTATTGCTGAAGCTGATGGACTTGGTGTTAAAATTGTAAAACCACGAGACCAAGAAACAATTATTAAATTTTTTAAAAAAGCTGAAGAGGTGGGCTGTGTCGCTGTTGGAGTGGATGTTGATGGTGCAGGTTCATTTGCTATGGCAATGCATAATAAACCTGTCTTCAAAAAATCGCCAGAGGATATTAAAGAGTTAGTTTCTTCAACAAAATTACCAGTTATTATAAAAGGGATCATGAGCCTTGAAGATGCTTTAAACGCAGCAGAATCAGGAGTAGCTGCAATTGTTGTATCAAATCATGGTGGACGTGTTTTGGATCATACTCCTGGAACTGCTGATGTGCTACCTGAGATCGCTGATGAATTAAAGGGTAGAATAAAAATTATTGTAGACGGGGGTATTCGCACTGGTTATGATGTAACAAAAATGCTTGCGCTCGGTGCTGAATCGGTATTAATTGGGCGAGATATTGTTCGTGCTTCAGTAGGGGCTCGAGATGAAGGGGTTAAAATTTATTTGGAATACATGCAAAACACACTTCAGAAAGCACTGAAAATGACGAGTTGTCGGTCGCTTAAAGAGATATCCTCAATTATTTTAATTTAATTCATTCTTGCTTTTTACATAAAAAAAGGTAGTAATTGCCCAGGACCCTAGCAAGGTCGTTATTATGCACCTAATATTTATGCACATAAATCATTCTTACTGGGCTATAGATTATAAATGATTTTTGATTGCTTCTATAATTAAATCTATAGAAGGCCTGTCTTTTTTTGCTCCAATGTATTGCCATATTATGTTTCCTTCTCTATTAATAAGAAATTTCGATGGTATTGCATGACTGACTTGTAATCTATCATGCCCAGCACTCTTTCTATCTAAGAATACATTATATGCCTTACTTAGCCTGCCAGCGCGATCAGTAACAAATTGTATTTTAAAATTATTTTTATATTTCATTTTTATTAACTTATCGGGAAGATCTATTGCAATGGATATTAATTTAACATTAAGTTCTTTTAATTTAGGTAGATTTTCAGTCAAGTAAGTTAGATGTTTTCTGCAGTGTACTCACCAACTTCCTCTGAAAAAGTCAAGTAAAACGCCAGTATGTTTTTCTAATAATTTAATCAAATTCACACTAACTCCATCAATATCTTCTGTATCAATAACCGGAGCTTTTGTTCCTAATTGTAAACCTTTATTTGGAGTCGAGATATGTAAGTTTGTCATAAATAAATTATTAATTTTAGAAAATTTAAAGAATTAGTTTTTAGTTTATAATGCTGAAATCATTCTTAAGATCACAAATTTTATATCTTAATAGCGTGTAATATCAAATTAATTAGTAATAATGTTTTCTTTTAAAGTGGTTTAAGCATGAATGATTTTTCTAAATTTATCAATGATGTACTTCATGAAGTTAGTGGAAAATATGCCTTTGATTGGGTTGCGAAGATATCACAGTATAATCGAGTTGTAGGTTCCCAAGATTTTCATAAAGTTATAAACATAGTAAAAACTGAATTAGAAACCTTTGGTTTAGATGAAGTAACACTCCACAAATATCCTGCAGATGGAAAGACTAAGACTTGGGAATGGATAGTTACTCAAAGCTGGGATATAAAATCCGGCCAATTAATGCTTATGGAGCCTAAAAAAGAAATATTATGCCGATTTCAAGATATTCCAATGTGTGTAGTAGGAAGATCAAAAAGTTGTGATGTGACTGCAGAGTTAATTAACGTCGGAAAAGGTCTTACAGAAGATGATTTTGAAGGAAAAAGTGTAAAGGGTAAGATTATTTTAATGGAAGCACCAAGATTACTAGTCCCTACTTTATATGCAGAAAAAGGGGCATTGGGTGTTATAGTCTATCCTAATCCAAAACGAGCAGCAAACTACAAAGGTATGACCATTTATAATAGATTTCCCGCTATTGCTGAAGATTTAAAAATGACAACTTTTGGCTTTAGTATTACATTTGAGCAAGCTCTATTTTTAAAAACTCTATTAAAAAAGGGTTCTGTTAAATTATATGCTAAAATTGACGCGAAAATATTTGATGGAGAACTTGGAGTAATTTCTGCTTCTATTCGAGGAACTGAAAAACCTAATGAAGAAATAATTCTTTCAGCACATATTTGTCACCCAGCAGCGGGTGTAAACGATAATGCGAGTGGTTCTGCTGGATTGTTAGAATTAGCACGTTCACTCACAGTTCTTATCCAACAGAAAATATTAGATCCACCTAAACGGACAATAAGATTCCTCTGGGTTCCTGAATTTCATGGAACTTTCCCTTGGGTTAAAGAACATGAACATATCGTAAAAAAAGCTCTTTTCAATATTAATCTAGATATGATAGGGGAACATCCTGTAAATATTGGAGAACCATGTAATATATGCCTTGGACCCTACTCAAGACCTTCGATTTTAAATGATCTAATACAATACTTCACAAGGTTAATAGCGGATCACCCAAAGGGAGTAGCTGTAAATGGTACAACATTTCCAATGCGATATAGGATAGTCCCCTATTCAGGTGGGAGTGATCATGGTGTTTTTGTCGCACATCCTATATGCATCCCGGGATTAATGATTGGGCATGAAGATCCATTTTGGCACAGTTCCCTTGACACTATTGAGAAATGTGATCCCACTGAATTAAAACGTACAATTGCTATTGCTCTTTGTACTAGTTATATTAGTTCAATACAAAATCATGAGCAAATTGTTACCATCTGGCCAATAATAGAAGAAAATTTTTATCAGCGACTTGGTAAGACAAAACAAATATTATTTTCTCTTTATAACAAACTCAACCAGGAAATTACAAATTCAATGATTTCAAATGATGAGAAAGCTTTATTGGGGATAGCGTTAATAGATACTTTTGTTAACCATGAAAAAAAAATTTTGGATTCAATAAAACAACTCACTACTTTATCATCGATTATTAAAGAACTAATTTTAGAGAAATATGATGAATTAGAAAAATTGAATAAAATTCTATTATCTCAATGGACTACCTTATGCAAACATGCATCAATAGATATTACCCTTATTAAGGAACCAGATAATTTTAACCAAAAATGGGTTTTAAACTTTCTAGGGAGACGGAATTTGAAATATTATATACCAATTTTAATGTCAGATGCATATCAGAAATTTAAGGTTCCAAAACCTCCTGACATATGGGGAGGCGATATACAGGAATTAATTAATTTTATAGGATTATCTTTAAATCTTAAAGAAATTAGTGCTATGCTAACTTTAGAGTTCGAGCATATATTTTATCCTAGTGAAGTCCTAAATTTTGCGAATTTATTAGAAGAAAAAAGTATTATGAAAAAGGCTTAAGAAGGTTTATAATTAGAGAAATAAGAACCTCTAAACAGATGAAAAATTTAAATCTTTTAGAACTGTAAAAATATTCTAAATAAGATTCATATTCTGGGGAATTACCCAGTTTGATATTTCCTTCAATAAACTTCTTATTTTTAACTTTTCTGAACGTTTAATAGGTAATCCCATGATGAGAGAATGACCATAATTCCTCATTGTTGGTTTATGTTGTACCGATAATTGAGATATTTTTCTAATATTTCCAGTTTTCATTTTTATTACACCATTGAATTTTGGCATTTTCGCCATCCTTTTTAATTTTTTTGCACTAGAATATTTATCCCAAGCTGTAGAAATTCCGTCACCTTGTTCATCTCTAAAAGCGTTTATCGGTACTTCATCAATAGAATATCCACGAGGAATTCTAATCAACTTTAAATTAACATTTCGAAATAGAAAATCCTCATCAGGAATGTTTTTAATCTTTAGTAAAAGCTCTTTAGCCATGGAAATATAATTGTATGCATTTTATCTTTTTTAATAGTTCCTTGAATTTCATTCCCTTCATTATCTCTTCCGTAAAAACTTGGAAAGTTGTAAAATTCTTCACTAAAATTAATAGTTAATTCCATTTTATCAGTCTTCCAATGGATATCAATACTTAAATCTTCCACTGGTAAAATTGTAGGAACATCAAAGATTATCCCATATTCTGTATAAAACTTATGGAATAATCTAAATAAAAAACTAGATGCCCCCCTCCAAACTACAAGATTGAATCCTTTACTATCTTCTCCATTCCAATTATCTTTTAAATTTAGGATATGATATCGTGATCTATTAATCTCATTTTTTAAAATTCTATAATTTTTTGAGAGAAACAACTTTTTATCGATAAATCTAGATATCAGTTTCTCACCCAAATATGATTGGGTTGTTTTTAATGAAATTGGTCTCTGCTCATCAATTTCAAGAGAATCTCCTATTAAACTAATAAATTCTTTAATTTTTTTCAGGTAATCTTCACTTATTCTAGTCGAATTAAGAATTTCTTCATCTTTAATAAGAAACGTCCTATACTTACTTGTTGGAATATTTTGAGGTGTTTCTTTATAGATTAGATCTTTTTCCTCAAAAAAATTTGTTGAAGATTGATCTATTCTTAAATGTGTAACATTAAAAGTTGTATCAGAAATCATTTTCATTAGTCTTTGAGTAATTTTTGATAAAAATCTTTAATAAAATCTTCAATATTTTTATGAACTTCTTTTATTTTATCGTGGTGTATTTTTCTATTTAAAATCCTTAATCTAATACTATGTTCTGGGTTTGTTAAATTAGGATATATTTCCATTTCAAATCGTTCTTCACTTTCTGCTAGAGTAAAGCGATTAGAAAATTTGATTTGATTAACCATAATATCAGAAATGTTATGGATTTGTTTAAATTTGGGGGGGGTAATTTTTTTAAAAATCTCCTTCGGTTTTATATCATTTTCTAAGGTCAAAACAATATTAGTTATTATTTCATAGAAGGAAAAGGTTGAATTTAAATCGTAACCAACTTTAACTAAAGATTCTAATAGAGTTTCGAATGCTTCATAAACTGATTTTGGCTCGTTCCCAATGATATTTAATGCATTTCCTGATAAATTTGCTTGAATGAATATCTTATCAATACTATTTAAAAGAATTGTTATAGTGGGTGTAAGAATATTGTCTCGACTAAATGAATTTGGATTTACTTCATAATTTTCAACGTTTTCATAATAATAATTTTGGAGTTTAGAGATTAAAGTGGTTTTATCGACATAAAACTTGATTTTTGATCCTATATGGTATGGTTCATATTCAATTTTCATTTTTTCTCCTCTTCAACAGTTCTATCTATCATTTAAAAATATAGTTTTTAAATATCTTAAATTTTTGTTTAAGAAATTATAAAATTTTTAAAAGCCTAAGAATTAAATAACAAGAAAATTTTACTTTTAGGTAAAATTACGATTTTAGGTTATGAACAAATGAAAGTATATTTTGCTAATGTTTTAAAAGCCTAAGAATTAAATAACAAGAAAATTTAATTTTTAGGTAAAATCAAGCTTTTGCAAACAATTAAATTTGTAAGGGGGTCATAAATAAATGAAAGGCGATACTCGTAAAATTTCTGAAGATTACATGGACGAAGAATCTCAACTTTGTGAATTAGATAGATCTAAGACCTATAAAGGTTTAGTGGGGTTATACGTTGATGAAAGTAAGATTACTTTCATTGATGGTATGCAAGGAAAACTTTATTTTAGAGGTTATCCATTAGAGGATTTAGTAAATAACTCAAACTTTGAGGAGGTTGCATATTTATTAATTTATGGGGAATTACCTACAAAGCAGGAATATGAAATTTTTAAAAATGAATTAAATCAAGAAAGAAATCTCCCAGATAATATTATAACAATTTTAAAAAGTTTCCCGCGAAATACTACAAGAATTGAATTACTTCGGACATCTATTTCTGCGTTATCTTTGTATGACCCTGATGATTATATGTATACTCAAGAAGCAAATATTAGAAAAGGTATTAGAATTATTGCCAAAATCCCTACAATTTTAGCATTTTCACACAGGATTCAGAGTAATCAGCCTTTAGTTGAACCATCAAATGACCTCTCTCATGCAGGAAATTATTACTATATGATGACTGGAAGAAAACCAAGTAATGAATTTGAGAGGGCTTTTGATAAAATATTAATTTGTCATTCAGATCATTCAATAAACTCATCTACCTTTTCGTGCCGTGTAACTGTCTCTACTTTATCTGATATATATAGTGGAATAACGAGTGCTATAGGAACACTTAGAGGTCCACTACATGGTGGTGCGAACGAGAGAGTTATTAGATTAATGCTCGAAGAGATTAAGAAAAAAGAAAATGTTATTCCTTGGGTTAAAAAAAAGCTTGAGAAAAAAGAAAAAGTCATGGGGTTTGGTCACCGGGTTTATAAGACTTGGGATCCACGTGCCCTTATCCTCCGAGAATTATCAAGAGAATTTTGGGAAAAGGAAGAGAAAGGAGCAATTGACAAGATCCCTGACAGAGAGCATGAAAAACACCGCGGAAATATTGATAATATTTTTGAAATGACAGAAATACTCACTGATTATATCATCAAAACAAAAAATATCTACCCAAATGTTGATTTATATTCTGCAGGTTTATTACATGTTTTAGGAATTCCAACACCGTTATTTACACCGTTATTCGCAGCGAGTAGATCAGCAGGATGGGTTGCTCATGCTATCGAACAACTCAAAGATAATAAACTAATTAGACCAAGACTTCGATATATTGGTAAACTAGATAAAAAGTATATGAAAATTGAAAAAAGATAGGTGGATTACATGAAAGAAATCGATATTCAAGACAAATTAAGAGAAAAAATCAATACTAAAGATGGTACTGCATCAATTTATAATCTTAAAAAATTGAAAGACATTGGTTTTCCTGATATAAATCAATTACCATATTCTTTAAGAATATTACTAGAGAACATTATTCGTAATTTAGATGGAGAATTTGTAACTGAAAAGGATTTTCTAGCACTCTCCACCTGGGTGCCAAATCAAAAGGAAAAAAAAGAAATTCCTTATATTCCCTCAAGAGTATTGCTTCAGGACTTTACTGGTGTTCCTTCTGTTGTTGATCTCGCAGCTCTGAGATCGGCTTTAAAAAAAGCAGGAGGAGACCCTGATAAGATTAATCCTCTTATCCCCGTAGATTTAGTTATTGATCATTCAATCCAAGTTGATTATTATGGGACTATTGATGCCCAAAAATTGAATGAAGAGAAGGAATTTGCTCGTAATTATGAGCGATATTTATTTTTAAAATGGGCTCAAACAGTTTTTAACAACTTTCGTGTAGTTCCTACAAGTAGAGGTATATGTCATCAAATAAATTTAGAATATCTTGCCTCTGTTGTTCAATTAAGAGAAAATAAAGGAGAGATATATATATTCCCAGATACATTAGTAGGTACTGACTCACATACTACAATGATTAATGGATTAGGTGTTTTAGGATGGGGTGTTGGGGGAATTGAGGCTGAAGCAGTCATTTTAGGTCAACCATATTTTATGAATATCCCAGAAGTAGTAGGTGTTAAATTGGTTGGTGAACCTCTAGATGGAATTACTGCCACAGATGTAGTCCTGACTATTACTCAAATTCTTAGAGCCTATGGTGTAGTTGGTAAGTTTGTCGAATTTTTTGGACCAAGTATTGAAAAGCTTAGTTTGCCTGATCGAGCTACAATTGCAAATATGGCCCCCGAATACGGCGCTACAATGGGATTTTTTCCTGTTGATGATAATACTATAGATTATCTTATATTAACTGGTCGCGAAAAAGAACACGCTGAATTTGTAAGAGATTATTTGAAAAAAGTAGGTCTTTATTATTCTCCATCCTCATCGACTCCAAATTATAGTGAAATTTTAGAAATTAATTTAACTGAAATAGAACCTAGTCTAGCAGGACCAAAGAGACCACAAGATAGAATTTCTCTAAAGGATATGAGGAAAAAATTTATCAATCACCTAAAAACTTCTTATGCTAAATCAGCCGAAGCAGAATTAGTAGCTGATATTGATTCAGACACCTTGAAACATGGTTCAGTTGTTATCGCGGCAATCACCTCTTGCACAAATACTTCCAATCCTTCAGTTATGGTCGGAGCAGGAATGATTGCGAAAGCAGCTGTCGAGAAAGGGTTAAAAGTTAAAAAGTACGTAAAAACCAGTTTTGCTCCAGGTTCGCGAGTTGTTAGAGATTATTTAGAGAGCGCTGGATTACTTTCTTATCTGGAAGACCTGGGATTTAATATTGTTGGCTATGGGTGTACTACTTGCATTGGAAATAGTGGACCGTTATCTGAGGAGCTAGTAAAACAAATATATGAAAAGGATTTGGTAGTAGCTGGAATTCTTAGCGGCAATCGGAATTTTGAAGGCAGAATCAACCCATACACAAAAGTAAATTATTTAGCTTCACCACCGATGGTGGTTGCTTACGCAATTGCTGGTACAATTGCTATCGATTTAGAAACTGAACCATTGGGAAAAGATTCAAATGGAACTAATGTATATCTCAGTGATATTTGGCCATCTCATAACGAATGTCGACAAATCTATAAAAGTAATGTTAACCCAGAACAATTCAGAGAGGAGTACGGAGAGATTTTTAAAGGTTGGGATTTATGGAATAATTTAAGTCCTCCTCAAGATAGTATTTATCAATGGAAAGAAAAATCTACTTACATAAGAGAACCTCCTTTCTTTTTAGATTTTTCTCTGGAAAAACCCTCTCTAAGCGATATAGAAAACGCTAAAATTCTCGCCGTCTTAGGTGATAGTGTTACCACAGATCACATATCTCCTGCAGGATCAATACCCGAAGACATGCCTGCTGGTAAATATCTAATTTCGAAGGGAATTGAAGTTGAGGATTTTAATTCGTTCGGTTCTCGAAGAGGTAACCATGAAGTAATGATGAGAGGAACATTTGGAAACATAAGAATCAAGAATCTTCTCATCGATAAAGAAGGTGGGTGGACAATTTATCATCCTACGGGAGAAATAATACCAATTTATGACGCAGCCATGAAATATATAGCTTCTAAAACTCCTTTGATAATCTTTGCAGGGAAAGATTATGGGATGGGAAGTTCCCGTGACTGGGCTGCTAAAGGAACCCAACTTCAAGGAGTAAGAGCCGTCATCGCCGAATCTTTTGAAAGAATTCATCGAAATAATTTGGTGGGAATGGGTGTATTACCTCTTCAATTCATGGAAGGAGAAAACTTTAAAACACTAGCTTTGACAGGATATGAAACATTCGACATTTTAGGATTACAGAGTATTAAGCCTAAAGGGGAAATAACTGTTAAAATAAAAAGTAAAAGCAGTCAAGTTAGGAATTTCAAAGTTAGAGTAAGGCTTGATACTCCAGTTGAAGTTGAATACTATCAAAATGGCGGAATATTACACTCTGTATTGAGGAATTTAATCATATAAATTTGTAATAAAAAGAGAAAATTTAAATTAAGAAATCATTGAGATATTAACCCTTTAAACCCGAACAAATTACTAAATTTATTATATCTAAGACTTTCTAATCCCAAATGTTTAAAAAGTTAAGATAAGACTATTATATTACTAGAATTTTGATGCTTTTTAATGTCAGAAAATTTAATTAATACATTCAAACTCAATTTTGACGGAACTTTTGAAGAGATTGACTACCAAAACATAAAAGATGTATTCACAATTGTGAATATTTTAGCAATTTATATTAAAAGAAAAAAAATAATGTATATTTGGATTGGTAAATCTGCTACTCAAGCGTTAAGGAATCATATAAGTCGAATCCGCGTATTAATGCGAGAAGAATTCCCTCAATTCAGAATTATTAGGAATATTACCGTGGAAATGAGGGCTGAAACATTTGATTTTTTTAAGAATTTAGACATAAACAAGGAAGAATTATATGCGCAAATCAATCATCAAGAGAAGACAATTCTTCCAATAGTAGAAAAAATTGATAATTTAAAAGGTAAAGCGGATAAATTTATAAAATCTAAGGATTATGGGAAAGCGATAACGAATCTGAAAGAAATTATTGAACTTGCCCATAAAATTGAAGATGATGCTACAGTCATAGAACAAAAGAAAATAATCTCAGAACTAACTCAAAAACAAGATAAAAAGAAAATTGTCTCTGAAATTGAAGAAGCTGCTCTCCAAGCGGAAAGAGAATATAAGGATAAACTCGGAAAAAGCGATATTGTCGGCGCTTATAGAGTTGTTGAATCATTTGAAAAAAATTTTGAGACAACCTATGACCTTTCTTTAATTTCAATAGCTAAAAACTTAATTTCGAAAGCACAAAAAAGGTGGAATACAGAAAAAGCAAAAAAAGAGACTGATCTATTCAAACTTGAAAAAAATTTCAAGAATTTAATTAAAAAGATGGAATTTGATAAAGCTTCTGAGATTTATGAGATTGGAAAAGGTTTTCTTTCGCCGTTAATTGATGAAAAAATACAAAAAAAATGGGAAGGGTTTGAAAATATTCTCCAAGATCTTAACATAAAACTTGAATTGATTGAGAAATTTGAGGATCTTTCAAACGATAATGTTCAATTAAAGAAAGAACATCAATATAAGCAATTAAGATCAAAAATAAAAAAGTTAATTGATAAATTCCAAAAGGTGGATCTACCAGAGTATCGAAGCAAATTAGAAATATTACTGAAAGAAGTTGATTATGCTGAAGAATTCTACAAGAAAACTCTGGGAAGTATTGAAGAATTAGAAAAGAAGACAAAAGATGATAAAAATAGTAAGAAGCTAGATGATGTAGTTAAAGATTGTTTATCCTTAATTGGGTTCGCAAAACAAATAGATTTGTTCGAAACAATTGATCGATATCAAGTGATCTTAGAAGAGACAGAAAAAGAAATAGAAGAACGGAAAATTTTCGAAGAAGAACAACATAAATTGAAGAATAATTTATCAAAATTAGAAAAGAATTTAGAATCCGCTCTGAAATCAATGAATTTAACAAAAGCCAGAGAAATCCTCGATAAAGGAAAAGCTATTCTAAGTAATATTTTAGATTTTGAAACTAAGCAACATTGGGATGATTTAGAAAAGGTTTACAAACTTACAGAAACTAAAAAAGATTTTATGAGTGAAACAGATAAATTTTTAGTTGAGAGCAATGCATTAAAAGAAGAATTTCAATTCGAAATCTTAAAACCTAAAGTTGAAAAACTTTTAACTCAAACTCAAGAGATGAATATTCCAGAATACTTGGAAAAACTTGAGTTACTTAGAAGTGAGATTGATTCTAAAGAAGAGTTCTTTAACAAAACTTTGACAGAAATTATTGAATTGGGGGAACTTATTAAGAAAAATCAAGAAGAACATCTCTTAGATGAAATTTTAAAACATTGTGATAAACTTATTGGACTTGCCAAATCAATAAAACGAGTAGAATTTATTGAAAAATATTCTGAAATAAAATCAACAACAATAAAAAAGATTGAAGAAAAAAAAGCTTTTAAAGAAAGACAGCAAAAGCTCGAAGATGAAATTACTGAGTTAGAAAAAGATTTGAAACCTTCTCTGATCAAGATGGACCTTGATAATGTTAGTAAAATCCTGGAAAAAAGTAATGCTTTCCTCTCTGAACTTGTAGATCAAACAATCAAAAAGAAATGGGATGACTATGAATTTAGATTTGTGGGTGCAAAACAATTATTGAATAATGTAGAAAAATTAAGTGAAAATGGTATTGAAACTCTTATCAAGGGTTCGTGTTCAGACTCATTAGGATATTTTAAGCAAATTATAAGCCAATTACAAGAATATAAAGTAGGTGAATAAATTGTCCGAGGAAGTGAAAGAGAAAGACGAAAAAAGAAAGATTAGGGTAATTTCTGAAATCGATGACCTTATCGGTATTCAAGGTCAGGCATATATGAAAGGACAGTTAAAAGAGACTCTAACATACGCTGAACAAATTATTAATTTAGCTACTCCCGAAAATTTACAATCTTTTATTAGAGAACAAGAAGAATTAATTGCAAAAGTTAAAGGAATTCAAAAGCAACGAGAAGAAAAAGCAAAGATAAAATTAAAGCTTGAACAAGAAAAGCTTAAGCGTGAGAAATTGGCTAAATTTAAAGTTGAATTGTCAGAACTAGAAAATTCTTTTAACATTGCTTTCAAAACTGAAGATTTCTTAAGAGCCGCTGAATTCTTAGATCAATCTAAGAAGATCTTATCTGAGATTGAGGATAATCAAATCACAAAAAAATGGGAGGAGTTGGTAAAGAAAAACTCAGATGCTCAAGCCAGAAAAGAATTAGTTAAAAGCGCAAATGAACTAATAGCTGAAAGTTCTGATCTATTAGCTAAGTTTGAGTTTGCGGATTTAAAGTTAAAATTAACTTACCTAATTCAACAAGCAAAAGATAAAGGTATAACTGATTATTTAAAAAGATTAAAAGAATTACAATCAGAAGTGTTAATTACTGAGAAGGAATTTATTAAAACTCGAGTTAAAGTGGAAGATTTAGTTAAAAAAACTAGGATCCTTCAAGATAATAAGAAATATGAAGAAGCAATTTCGAATTGTGAAAATCTCCTCAAGTTTGCAGAATCAATAGACCTCAGATCTATAATTGAGGAATTCTCTAATATTTTACTCCAGTTGCGGAAAGATCTTGATTTTAAAAATCTTACCGAATCGATTGAAAAATTAAACAATGTTGGATTGGAATTAGTTAAAAAGGGTGAAATTTTAGGATCACTTGATAAGTTTAAATTAATTAGAGAAGCTCTGGAAAATTATATTAACTGACCATAAAATACTTCTGTTTCATACAAGAACTTCACTTCGCTATTCTCTTGGAATTTATCAAATAATTGTTTTAACTCTATTATCATTTCTTTAAATTGTGGATATTCACTTAGAGGAATATAAGAGGTGGATAACAGTCGTCCCTTGAGTCCTTCGTAATTAAAAATTTGGTAATTATCTAAAGATAATTTTGTAAATGTGATACCCAATTCACCTTTGAAGAATTTATCAAAATCTAACTTTTTTTTCTCAATAGTTTTATAATCAGTTCCAAACTTTATTAGCAATTTTTCATAATTTCGTAGAAACTCATCAGATTTTTTTTTTCTACGATTCCAAATTAAGATTACCCATCCTTTTGGTTTTAGTATTCGCAGAAATTCTTTACGAGATTGTTCAAGATTAAACCAATGGAATGCTTGACCAGCAGTAATTATATCAACACTCAATTCTGATAATCCAGTAGACTCTGCAGAACCTTCTTTACTTATGAATTTCGAGTATGTATTTAAAAAATCTTCCCCAGCTCTCCTCATTTCTATATTTGGTTCGATCCCATATACTAAATTTCCATTTTTCAAGAATAACTCACTTAAAATGCCCGTCCCTGATCCAATATCGGCGATAATAGAATTATCGTGAAGAATTTGATTTTCTTTTAAATATTTTATAATCTCTTGGGGGTATTTTGGTCTGTATTTAATATAATTCTCTACTCTAGAAGAAAATCGTTTCTTCGGATCTAAACTGAATTCCTCTTCATTCATTATAATAGAGAATAAAAAAAAGCAAAAAAAGTTAATTTAATATTTTACGTATGTTAAGAATGCTTTTGTTTAATAAAAGTGAGTTTTCCACCAGCTTTCAATATTTTAATTTCAGTTTCACTCAATGAATGAGTTAAAGAAATCTCAATTTCTTTTGTAAGATTTTTTAATTGTACGGTACCAGTTTCAATAGTGCTAAGATCGATTTCAAAGAGATCTCCTTGATCTATTTTATTATAATCATCCTTATTTACAAAAGTTAAAGGGACAATTCCAAAGTTCACTAGATTCGCTAAATGGATTCGTGCAAACGATTTAACGATTACAGCTTTAAGTCCTAAATACTTTGGAGCGATTGCGGCGTGTTCTCTACTAGATCCCTGCCCGTAATTATCACCACCAATGATAAAACCACCACCCTTTTCTAAAGATCTATCATGAAAAGTTTCATCTACAACATTGAAAACAAACTTGCTTATTTCGGGAATATTACTCCTGAGTGGGAGAATTTTCGCTCCAGCTGGCATTATATGGTCTGTAGTAATGTCATCCTCAACTTTTAGAAGAACCTCTCCTTTTAAATTATCTGGTAAAGGATTAAACTCAGGTAAGGGTTTAATATTTGGACCTCGTACGATTTCTATATTTTTGGCTTCTTCTGGAGGTATTGGAGGTACAATTAAATTGTCATTAACAAGGAATTTCTGTGGCATTTCTATAAGAGGTAAAGGACCAAATTTCCTTGGATCAGTAATTTTACCCTCAATCGCAGCCAAAGCAGCAGTTTCAGGACTTACTAAGTATGCATTGGCACTTTTAGTCCCTGATCTTCCAAGGAAATTTCTATTAAAAGTTCTTAAGGTTACAGCATCACTCTTAGGAGCCAATCCCATACCAATGCAAGGTCCACAAGCATTTTCTAAGATGCGTGC
>CAZRBD010000020.1:12019-37663 GCA_964598265.1 uncultured archaeon | reverse complement strand
TTTTTCTACATCTCTTTGATATGAAGTTTTTCCATCTACGTCTTTCAATAAATCAAATATGTCTTCTATTAAATTATCAGAAAGTTTAATACCTTTTCTTTCAGCAATTAAAATTATTTCACCCATAACTTTTTTCAATGTAATGCTTGAAACCTTGTCATGTATTACTCCACTCATTGTCTTCCCTGTGTCGGCAGTAACTAATGCAAAAGCAGCAACTAAAACAAATTTTTCCCACAGAGCGGGATAAGGGTCGTCTCTCCAATGAAAAATAATCTCCATTTTTTCAAAAAAATTAATAATAATTTTGGCATTAAAATTTGGATGCTTGGGATCCAACCCACTATAAAAATAACCAGCAGTTTCACTTTGGAATGCGGTGATGAAACCTGGTTTTTCAATATGTGATAGTATGTATACACATGAGGGGAGTACAATACTTTTTTTTAGATTCTTCCTAATTCTATCGTAAATATCGACACCATTCATTAGCGGAATTATAATTGTTCTATCTGATAATTTTTCTTTTATTAATTTTATTAAATCGTCTAAATCATAAACCTTTACACAAATTAGGCATAAATCTGGAGTTGGAATTTCATTGATATTGTCTGAAGCCAAGGTTGGTTTACAGACTAGTTCTTCTCCGTTTGAACTATTTAATTTCAAACCGTTCTTTTTAATTTCTTCTAAATGTAGTCCGCGAGCAAGAAAATATATCTTGTATTTTTCTTCATTTAATTGAGCAATTTTATGAGCAACTTTGCCCCCAAAATACCCACCAACCCCTCCCAAACCGCAAACCAAAATATTTTTAATTTTCTCAGACATATTTGTCATTACATAATTAATTAATTAGAAGTTAATAAATTTTTTTTTAAAAAAATTACCTTTAATGAAAAATTTAGGGTTATAACCAAACAATTATAAAAAATTTATTTGTGAAGTTAAAATAAAATGAAAGTATTAGCATTGGGAGGATCTGGAGATATGGGGAGAATGGCGGTATCAATACTTCTCGAATCTCCAAACGCAACTTCGATTACAGTGGCAGATAATAATTATGAAAGAGCAAAACATTTTGTAGATTTAGTTGGTTTTGATAAATTAAAGGCGGTAGAAATAGATGTTACTGAAAAGAACAAACTCATTGAACTAATCTCGTCACATGATTTTGTTATGAACACTGTTGGTCCTTTTTACAAATTCGCAAGCATGATTCTAGATGCTGTAATAGAAGCTAAGAAACCTTATGTAGATATATGTGATGATTGGAAACCAACATTAGATTTACTTGAAATGGATGATAGAGCGAAAAAAGCAGGGATCACAGCGATCATTGGAATTGGGGCGAGTCCGGGAATTACAAACTTAATGGCTGTTGTAGCCTGTTCTAAACTTGACGAAGTTGATGATCTAATTACTGCCTGGGGGATTACACCGGAGAAAGAATAGGGAGTAAACTATCCCTTTATTCAATTTATAATATTGTAAAATTAAAAGTGACAGATTTCTGGCTAAAGAATTGTCTGATCATTTAATTAATAATCTAAGTACTGAGAGTCTTTAAGTCTCTTTTTTATGAGTAATCTCAATTGGGCGTCCAGGACTTCCTTGGTAATAGAACTTGCCTAGTTTTCCTCTCCAACTTTTATGTAAAACAGTGTTTGGGTAAATAACATTATCATCAGTAGTTAACGCTCCGCAACCCATAATTATTCCTGGATAAAGCGTGTTGTTTTTTCCAATCTTGATTTCTAACATTGTAATTTTACCAAAAATACTATTCACAGCATGACTTGAAAGAGAACTTGTAGGATAGATAAAAGTGTTATCACCAATGTCTGTGAATTCCAATCCAACATAAGCATCAGAATATATAACATTTTTCCCTATTTTATTGTGGCTTATTCTCCGAAGAGTTCGATTAATAAGCCATGGAAACGGTGATTTAGAAGTTAACCAAATAGGAAATTTGATTATAAATCCTCTTTTATGATAATATTTCATCATACGACCCTCCTCACTGTTAATATCATCGAGTACACGCTTAAAAACGCCTTCTTTGGAAGGAGACTTTTTATTCCACTTTCGTACCCATAAGGCTGTGAATTCGATTAGAACTATTAGGTATACGTAATATAGACCAAATAATACAAAGGGTATTAAGATTAAGTGAACCACACCAGGAATTGAGAATAAATTAATAAATCCATATTCAAATAAAAGAAAAAGTCCTAAACACACGTATAAAGGGACTAAAAAGCTAATAAAATTAATTTTGAAGAAGTCAAGAGCAGGGAGTTCAACAGTTTTTTCTTCCTTTCGAGCTGAATCGGTAATTTTATCTATATTTTCATTATCCATTTTCCTAATATATTATTGTTGAAAAACTATTAAAAATTATTTCAATTTAAACATAGAATTTCAAAGATGAACTAGAATTTAGAGTATTTCTTATTAGGTTAATTTCAATTGTAGTTTAATTCTGTTCCTTTCTTACAATTTGTTTAAATTGTGCCTTTTGCATAAAAGGAGTAATTTTCTTAAAAGTCATCATAAGTGCTACAAAAGCAGCAATCCCGGTGACAATTCCAAATAACATAGGATCATAATATTGTAGTATGAAAGTTCCCAAAAGAGGTCCTATTACTTGAGCAAGACTATCTAAAGTTGTAGTATAGCCATTTATTTTTCCCATCTCTTTTGGAGATACAGATTGAGTTGTTTTACTAATTAAAATTCCCCTTGAGCAGGATACGCCATAACTAACAAAAACTATTAAAACAATGAAAACCCAGATTTCCGGATAAAAATTTCCAAAGATACCCGTTAAAAAGAAAGCCACAACTAAGATTGCTAATCCGAGGATTGTCATATTTTTTTCTCCCAATTTTTTTAAAGTTGGCTTGAACAAGGTAAAACGGACTATGGCACGTGAGATACCTGATATTGTCAGTAATATCGCTACTCCTACAACATCAAGACCTAAGATTAAACTAATAAAAAATACAAAAGTAATTATGTACAACATAAAAGAAAAACTATGCAAACCATACTGGGTTAATAAATATAAAGCATCTTTGTTTTTCCTCAACTTTATTTTGATTTTAATTTCCTTCTGTACTTTTTCACGTTCTGATTTAGGCCATGATTCTGTTATAAAGAAATATGTAATTAATATGGTAATAAAAGAAAAACTGGCAGCCACTATGCCTAAAAGAGCAAAAGGATATGTAGGTCCAAAGATTTTAGTAACATATAAAAAACCTCCTAAAGCGGGGGCGATAAGTCCAGCGAAAGTAAAAACTACTCCAACATTGGTCATTTGAAGACCTCTATCTCTCGGGGGGACTCTATCTTTTATTATAGCTTTTGTTATAGGAAAATTCCCTCCAAAAATACCATCAACTATTCTTGCAACGAAGAGCAGCCACAAGGAATTGGAAAATGCTAATATTAGGAAAGCAGTGCAAGTTCCACTCTCAGCGATTAAGAGCATAGGCTTTCGTCCCCATTTATCACTGAGCTTTCCCCAAATAGGTGCTGAAAAAAGTGAAAAGACTGCGTTAGTAGCAACTAAGGCACCAATGACAAAAGGAGTAGTGTTGTAATACTCTACGAGAGATGGAAGAAAAGGAATGATAATATAAAAGCCCAAAATATCAACAAAAAGCCCTATCCACAAATTAGTTAATTCTGGATATTTTTTTTTTTTGGTTGATTTTGGAGATTGATTATATTTCTTTTCCAAAGGTCTACCCTGTCACGTTGTATATAATATGATTTTAACTAATCTGAGATAAAATGAATTATGCAATTTCAAAAATCAGATATTTTTTTTAATTAGAACTTAAAATTTAGAATCCCTTTTAAAATTTCTATATCTAAAAAAATAACAAACTTTAGGAAAAACCGAAAATTTTAAGCCAATTTTATATTTAAGTTAACATCATACGCAATTTTAGTAAAAATTATATTATTTTTTGGTGTACAAAAAAGTAAAAATCTAAGTGAGGATATAGGTACTATTTGAAAGGAAACTTCCTTGAAAATTACAAATAATATCTTTATTTGAAAATAAGTGTATCAAATATTATAGAGGAAGTGGAACTAATTTTAAAATCTCTTGAAGGACATCATAATAAAGCAAAATCAGAATATATTTTTGAGAGGGATGATTTCATTAAGGTCCGTAATAAAGGATTTAGATCTTCGATATTAATGCACATTTTTTATCGTCTCAGGACAATTTCAAGCTATATAGAGGATAAGAATATTTGAAAAAAAAAACAAAATTAGCTCAAGAGAAAACTTTTAAAAATATTTCTGAATTCTATTTAGAGGAAGATGATTTTTTCGAAGCGAGACGTAAAGGTGTGAGATCTTGGTTAATAAAGCATATTTTATATAAATCCAATAAATTTTTGCTGTTTATATTCATCAGCCTTGGCATAATAACATCTTTTTTGAATTCTATTATTTATGTAATAATTGGAAAAGCTATTGAAAGTTTTAATACAGCACCCTATCAAATTATTGAATATACTTTAATAGTATTTTTTATCGGGATAACAGCACCAATATCAGGATTATTTGGAAGGTTGGCTCGTGAAACAATTGCTCAAAAGTTAGAAAGAGATTCTCGTAAAGAGTTTTATGTAAATTTACTAGGGAAAAGCCAGTCCTTCCATGACAATCAGCGACTTGGAGATATTATGGCAAGGGCAACAAATGATGTTAGATTTTTGAATTTTCTAATATCTCCCGCATTTGCTATGATCTTTTTCGCATTAATAAACCTTATAATTCCAGTTATTTTAATGGTTTTTAATTATCCTGTTGAACTTATTATAATTCCAATAACATTTAGTATCATTTTTATATTGTACCTTAAGAGATTCTTAAAGAAATTAGCACCCCCTACCTCTGAAAGGAGGATAGCTTTTGGAGATATGAATACCGTATTAAATGAATCCCTTAGCGGAATTGAGGTAGTAAAATCCATGGCTCAAGAGGAACAGAGTATAGAAAAATATAAAGATAGTGCTACCAGTTATCGTGATGCAGGTATTAGACAAGGTGATATACAAGCTAAATATCTTCCCATACTGTTTCTTTCAGTTACAATTACACTAGGTCTAGTCGTTAGCATTTTTTATGTTAAATCAGGTTGGATGGTAGTTGGAGATGTTCTTGGTTTTATAGGTTTATTATTACGCTTAAGGTTTCCTGTGAATGCCTCAATTAGATCTTTTTTAATGTTACAACAAGCAATAGTAGGAGCAGATCGCCTATTGGAAATAATGAATACAGAGTCAGAAATTTATGATATTGATGATGCTGTTTCTAAAAAGATTGAAGGGAATATTAAATTTGAAAATGTGACGTTTTCTTACCCTGGAACTCAAAATAAAGTTCTAAAAAATATAAATTTTGAAATTTTAGAAGGGCAAACTGTAGCGATTGTTGGTACTACCGGCTCTGGTAAAACATCCATTACAAAGCTGATTTCACGTTTATATGATGTTAATAATGGTAGAATTTTAATTGATGGAATTGATGTTAGGAATTATTCTCTTGATTCACTTCGAGATCAGATAGCATATATTGAACAAGATATTTTCATTTTTTCTAATTCCATCTCGGACAATATTTCATTTGGGCGTGAGTGTAAATTAGAACAAATAATAGAGGTTGCCAAAGAAGCTCAGGCTCATGAGTTTATTTTAAATCTACCAAATCAATATGATACTGATGTTGGAGAGAGAGGTGTCCAATTGAGTGGTGGTGAGCGTCAACGAATTGCAATTGCCCGTGCTTTTCTCTCGGATCCAAAAATCTTGATTTTGGACGATTCAAGTTCCGCTATAGATTCTGAAACTGAAGAAAAAATTCAAGAAGCAATTTTCAAAATCTTACGAGGGAGAACAACATTTATAATAACACACAGGCTCTCACAAATTAGATGGGCAGATTTAATAATAGTTTTAGATCATGGTGAAATTGTAAATCAGGGATCGCATGATTATTTACTAAAAAACTCAAGCGAATACCAGAAAATATTCATTAAACGATTCGATAAAAGTTTGAATGAATTATTGGGAGGTGTTTAATAAATATGCCTAAATTTTTTGGTCTAGGTGCTGAAGATTATGACAGAATCTACAGTGACAGAGAATTATTCTCAAGAATTTTAAAATTATTTAAACCTCATCGTCGTTCAATGACTATAGTTATAATATTTATTACTCTTTCGTCAATAACCTATGGAATGATTCCCTATTTGATGAGCTTAATTATTAAACAATTAGAAGGGCCCTCAAGTACATCAGTTCTAATATTTTTCATCATTAATCTATTCATTTTAAATTCACTAGGATTTATTTTCAATTATGTCAATAGACGTCAAGGTAATCGGATGGTTTACAGAGTTTGCTATAATTTACGAAGACAAACGAACCTAAGAGTTCTTGAACAGGATTTGTCGTTCTTTGATAAATTTCCAACTGGGAAAATAGTTAGTAGAATAAATTCGGATGGACAAAAGTTTGGAGGTTCTGTTACTTTAGTTACTGAATTAATTGCTTCTTTCTTGATTTTTTTTATTGTATTCATACCAATGTTATTAGTAAGTCCACTATTAACAGGAATCTTTATGTTAATGATTCCTATCGTATTTTTATTTGCCATCTCTTTCCGAAAGGTGGCTAGAAAAAAATCTTTATATGGGCAACGATCCTTAGCACAAGTTAATGCCTTCATCCAAGAATCAATGGCAGGAATACAAATAATTAAAAGCTTTCGTCAAGAAAAATCTCAGTTTTCAACATTTCAAGCAATAAATAATCAATCTTTTAAAGTAAATATGAGTAGAGCTCTATTCTTAAACATACTTTTTCCAAGTTTAGATATTTTAATTGCAGTTTTATACGCGTTACTCATATTTTTTGGGGGTAATTTTATTGTCCAAGGTACTTTAGACGCTGGAGATATTTATTTATTTCTCCAAAGTTCTTTGCTATTATTTGAACCTCTGCTCCAAATGGCAAGTTTTTGGCCGCAATTTCAAGATGGAATGTCTGCTGCAGAAAGAATATTTGCCCTTCAAGATAGTCAATCTTACATTAAACAGGGAGATTATGTTATTGAAAAAATAAAAGGAGAAATTGAATTCGCCAATCTTGAATTTGGATATTCGTCTGAAAAACCAGTTTTCAAAGACTTTAACTTAAAAATCCAACCAGGGGAAACTATCGCTATAGTGGGACACACTGGAGCTGGTAAATCTAGCTTAACAAAGGTATTATTACGGTTATATGAATATCAATCAGGAGATGTCCGAGTAGATGGTCATAATATACGAGATATTTCATTGAAAGAATTTCGACAACAGATTGGGTTTATTCCTCAAACCCCATTTCTATGGGCTGATACAATTGAAAATAATGTTAAGTATGGATCTCTTAACGCCACAAGGGACCAAGTAATAGAGGCAATTAACCAAACAGGTGGGATTAAATGGGTCAATAATCTTGATAATGGATTAGAAACATATATTTTAGAAAGAGGAAAAGTTTTATCAATGGGACAACGACAATTAATAGTTTTTGCACGCGTCTTACTCCAAAACCCATCAATCCTAATTTTAGATGAAGCTACAGCTTCAGTAGATCCTTTCACGGAACTCAAAATTCAAGAGGCAATGGAAAAAGTAATGCAAGCGAGAACAACAATAATAATCGCCCATAGACTCACAACAGTAAAAAACGTTGATCGCATAATTGTCCTCGATCATGGAAAGATAGTTGAAGAGGGAAATCATGAAAATCTAATGAATAAAAAAGGGTACTATGCAAGACTGTATAAAACATACTTCAGACATCAATCATATGAATTTTTATCAACTATCAAACACAAAAAAGAATAAGAAAATTACTATATATTATTTCAAATAATGTTTGATCATTTCAGCTGTGTTATTTAACTCATTTCTATCTGGTTTTTCGGAAAAATATCTCTTTGAAAATCTTAGCCCGAACCCATCATCACGATACCTCGGTATAACATGCAAGTGAGTATGGAAAATTTCTTGACCTGCAGTTTCACCATCGGCAAGCAAATAGTTCACAGCCTCACATTTTATCTCTGTTTTTCTAAGAGCCCTATTTATTTTTTGAGCTATACTAAAAATATGAGAGAGATTTTCCTCTGGATAATCTATGATTAATTTGTGGTGTTCCTTTGGAATGATTAAAACGTGTCCTTTGTTAACCGGTTGAATATCCAGAATGGCTATACATATCTGATCTTCATGAATTTTGCTGGAGGGGATATTATTGCTTATGATTTCGCAAAAGATGCAATCTGACATAGGAATTTTCAATATAAGATTATTTTTATTGATTTAAAAAAAATTAATTATTTAGAAATTCAATAATCAATTGGTTAACTTCTGGTGTTTTTTCTAAGGGACTGCTGTGTCCGGCATTTTCTATAACATGAATTGTACTATTAGGTAATTTTCTGTGTATTTCTTCCATAACCGACCTTGGAGTTATTCTATCATGTGAAGCTGTAAGTAATAGTGTTGGATTCGTAATTGTATGTAATTTCTCAGCAGTATTATGCTCTTTTAATACTTCTCCTTGCATTTCAATATCATGAACGGTAGGCGGATTAATGGTGCTTAGTTCAATAAGGTCTTCTACTGACCATAATCCATACCATTTTTTAGAAGGTTCTTTCTCCATCTGTTTTCTGAATTTAATGTGAAATCCTGTTCTAGTACCTGACCAAAAAGCTTTAGCAGGGTCTTCTTTCAAAAGCTCTGCTGCCTTTATACGCATGTTTTTATAGACTTCAGGACCAGTGTCATCAGGAGTTCCATAATTAGTGTTGATTAAAACTAGTTTATTTACAGTTTCAGGATATTTCAAGGCATAATTTTGAACTAACATTCCACCTAAACTCCAACCAATTATGTGCGCCTTTGTAATTCCCAAATGATCAAGTAAACCTTTCATATCTTCAACAAAATCTCCCAATTTATAAGATGATTTAGGTTTATCGGAACCACCTGCACCTCGATTATCAAATCGAATAATTTTAAAGTGTTTCGACAAGTCTGGTATCTGGGCTAACCATGATTCTTTTGTAGCTCCAAAGCCATGCACTAGTAATACGGGATAACCCTCTCCAAAAATTTCATAACAAATCTTTATACCATTAACTTCAGTGAATAATTCAGTCATACAAAAATAGAATTTAGATACAAATTTTAATGTTAGGAATCAAAATAAAAATCTATGTTCAACCTGCTTTTTCAACTACTTTAGGATCATTTAGCTTAAGATATTTAAAATTTTCAACAATCTTTGAGAGTTCAATTTCAGAAATTAAAACACTCTGCCCTTTGATATAGTCATTATCAGGCAATTTATCTGATATTACCTCCTTAGCAATTATTCGACCATAATAGTTATCAATTAGATTTTGAATGTCAAATGTTTTTTCGCTTTTTTTATAAATCGTACATTTCTCTAGTTGATTTTTTAATTCAGAGATTATTTTTATTGTCCAATTTTTAAAACTGGGGAAATTTTTTAAAACTTTAAGATTTATCGATTCAAACTCTTTCTTGTCAATTAACTCAGCCAATATTTTTGAGATAAATTTCTTTAAATCAAGTTTTAACTCTTGAAGTGAGTCTCTTTTTAGATCAACTTTTTTAAAAGGTTGAATTTTCATACTATTTTTAAAAATTTGTGAATATCTTTCAAATCCAATCATTCTTAGAACTTTTTGTTCATATCTGGGGGTAGTAATCACTTTTAAATAAATACTATTGAGCTCCTTGATAATTTTATGCTGAATGAATTCAAAAAAAAGCTTCTTATTTTCCGCTTTTTTAGGTAAAAAACTCTTGTTAAAACTTTCTTCTACATTGTCAAGAGCATCTAATTCATCAATTTTAAAGTCTTTTAAATTTTCTATTAGTTTTAGGGGTAAATAAGATGAAATATATTCAATACCTGACCATATTAACTCTATTGCTGTTTTTACATTAATTCGTCTTAAAGGTTTAATTATTTTAACATTATGGCTCATTATAGCAACAGGTTTTTTCTCACATAATAATAAATCAAATGGTTGAATTTCATGAGTTAAGGGATGACTTTTATCCGGGATTAAATAACTATCAGAAAATTGGCATATATAGCTACCTAAAATTGGTCTCTGTGCTAAATCCCATTCAATTAAGATCTGATTCTCTAACTCTTGGAAATTGAGTTTTAAATCTAATTCTACAAGTGGTTTGTTGTAAACTATGTTTATAATTTTTGGCTCGAATGTCCCCCAGAAACTTTTCACTTCATATTTCACTGGGTCGTTTCCACTAAAAATGTCAGCGTAGACAGGATAGTTTTCAATAAAATAAGTAGCTTCTGTATATTCTAAATGGTGGCTTTCGAACCCACATTTCTCTAGAATATAATAATGTAAAGTTGATTCATTTTTATAAGGAGATGTCCAAATTAATGTGGGATAATTATATTTTTTTACAAATTTCATTTGTCTTAATTTATCTGTATTGGTATTGGCTATTACCATTGATCTTAGAAAAGCATGTTTCGATCTCAATCCTTCTAAATAAATTTCCTTTAATTTCTTCTTGTACTCTAAAGCTTTATTGTTTAATTCATGATAATTATCAAATTTGCAATTTAATGCTATTTTAATAATGGAATCGATTTCTTCTTTTGACTCCATATTTAGAATTGCTTCAGTCATTAATTCTGAAGTTTTATTAGCTATATAAGTTTTTAAATTCCGTTTTAATTTAGAAGGGACTTCTTTAAAGTAATCATCAAAAGATATTTTGGATTTTAATTTATGTATCAATAAGTACTTTACAACGTGATTGCTTACTTTATCGATCTGTGCTTTTCTGACTGCGGTGAGTAGGAGATCATCGGATAAATTCTCTAAAATTCTTTGAATATTGATGGATATTTCAACTATTTGAGAAAAATTATGATTTTTTAAATCAATAATCGCTTCATGTATTATCTTAGTTAAGTCATTTAAATGCTTATTTGCTAGTTCTTTGTATTTTACAATATATTTCAAAAAGACATCATAAAATTTGTATTTGAGGGCAATCTCTCCAATTTTTTGGATGTAATCAAAATTACCAGATTCTCCAAATGCTTGATTTAAAAAATCTATTGCCTCATAATATTTTTTTTGCTGGATTAAATCATCCGCTTTAAGATCGTAACTTTTAGTCTTGGTCTTTTTAACTAAACTAAAATCAGATGTAAAATTTATTCTGGAACTAGAAGAGCAAATTTTCTGACAAGTCTGTGTATCGAGCAACAACAATATTTTTACGATATGCTTACAGAAACTTTTTCTATTTTTAAAATCAGGACAATTATGAATGATTGTAAAGTTATTATTTTCTTCGAGAATATTAATTACATATCTAGAACTACCCGAACCTTGAATCTCTGAAATTATTTTAATTGAAGGTGTTGTTTCAACATTGAAAATAATAATGTTTTTATTAGGAATACTTTTCCCTCTATTAAATCTCGCACCATAAACCTGTCTTTTAAAAAAATCACCATTCTTAAGATTATTTTTTAATTCCAAATTCAACACCTTGTTATTAAAGTGATTTTTATTAGTGATCTGTAATAATTTCTGAAATTAATTTTGGAAAATCTCTCCATTGGTTTAATGTTAAGAGGACTCCATTAGCTTCTTTTACCATCTTATTAGCCATGACAGAGGAAAAATTGAATTTGGGAACAACCATAACGAATTTAATTCCTTTTTCACTCATTTTTTTAAGCTCTTTCATACTATTATTGAAATCAAAAACATCAGCATCAGTGAAAAGTACATTTAATTTATGTTTAGATCTCCCCTTCTTCTCAAACTGATTGTTAGCCCATTTGAGGGCAGAATTAATACAGGTTCCACCTCGAGCCTGAATCTCTAATAATTCATCTACTACTTTCTCTAATTCAATATCCTGATCAAGATTCTTTACCTTATGGGTATTAGATTCAAAAAAAGTAAGAGCCAATTCTTCTGGCTTGAATGCATACACTAACATAGTCGCACATAATGCCATCTGAGAGAGTTTTTGCCCTGACATGCTCCCCGATATATCTAGCTCGAGAACTAAACACCGAAGTCCTTGGGTTGTTTTGGATACCAAGAAGTCGTCATTAGTAATTGTTTCTACAGTTTTTCCTCTTTCTAAAAGATTACTGATCGTTTCTTCCAAGTCAATTAACTCAAAATCATCACCTGGAGTATAAGGAATAACAATATTTTCAACAATTGGACCTGAATTTGCTGAACCAATAAGTGAATTTGCAGATTTTATACCAAGATCTATCATTATGTGTTTGATAATCTCTTTAAGTTTCCTTTTCACTTTTTGAGAGATATTATGTCTTGAAAAAAACCATTGTTCAAGAAGATCTAATCCGCTTCCTGCCCCTAAAGAAGAAAAAGCTGTATCTAATGCTTGATCTCCCATCCTCTCAACCATATTTAAAACTTGAGATAAATATTTTTCATTTAAAGCACTGAGAGCATCTAAATTAGTACTATAAGGGGGATTGGCACCCATAGCTGCACTTGTTATTTGTTCTATCTGTTGATGTGTAAGTTTTAATTGTTTGAGATAATCTCTATAAGCCTGATATGTTGAACTTTTCTCTTCAACCATTTTTTTGAAATATTTAAAATTTGCCTCTACTAAACTCAAAATCTCAGCTTCAGTCATTTTCAATCTTTTTCCCGCTTGCTTGATTGAATCTAAGTTAGGTAAAAAACCCATTTCATTGAAATTCTTGACATAGCTTCTTAAATTTTCTTTACTAACAGCTAATTCTGTAGATTTATTCACCACATCTTGAATTTTAGTATTTAATTGAGACCTACACACAAAATCCGTACAACTGCTTTGTGATGTTATCAATTTATCAGCAAAATTCTTCATTTGAGCATTGAGTGCTCCATCATTATTATAATCTTTTTTAATTGATTGGATTTCCTTATCAATCACACTATTTAGTAATTTACGCCATGAAGGTATTTTTGTAGGATGCTGAACTAGGTGCTTTCTTATATCTTCAATATTTTCACTCTCACTTAGATGCTCTAAATTATCATTAATGTTTTTTAAGTATTTTTCACTTAAGTTCCCCCCAAAATATTGGTCATAACCTTTCACACTTTGATATGCATCTTTGAATGGTAAATCTGAACTATTACTTACAATTTTATTTAATTGATCCTCATCCATGCTTAAATTTGATCCCATAACCTTCGCTGCATTGAATAAATCGTCAATATTACGTCCAGGTTTACTGAGATTTTTCTTGAATAAATTTTTTACAACATTTTTGTTCTTATCATCTAAGATATTTGTCTTTAGAGCAAAATCAGCTATATTTAACGCATCAAGAAAATTACCTTGAAATGCTTTTTCAAGTGGTTTAACTTTATCTAGTGATGTTTCTTTCGCAAATTGAGAGAGAATTTTCTCTCGTGTAGTCTTAGATTTTTCTATGATTTCTTCTAATATTCCCAGTTTTCTAGCAAAACCAATATCTTCAGGTTCTAAGTTGTTAATCTTTTTTCTGAGTAGATTTTTTGCGTATTCTAATAAAGCTTTTAAATCTTTAATTTTATCAAAATTCGCAATAGCGTTCTTATCGATAACATCTAACGCAGTTTTATAAGGATCATCTTCAAGCCTATCTCCAAATTTATCAAAAAAACTAGTAAACGTTGATTCCATTAAAGAATCTATATCTAAACTTTCTATCTCATCGAAATGTTTTTGAAGGAAGTCAAAATCGTCAAAGATCTCGTCTAACTCACTAAGATCAATTTCTACATTATCTAATAAATCTTTAGCTTTAAAATCTCCAAATATATCTGAACTGGTGATCTTTTGAGGGTTAGTTCCCTTCAAAGATTCTGAAAAACTTAGAAGTTCTCTCGCTAATTGCTTCGCGAGGTCTTGGTTTTCTAACGGGCTTGTTACTACCGCAATATCGATAAAATCATCAACTTCACATTCACCCCTGTTTAAAAATCGTGCTAAAATTAATTTACATATAGCTATTGCTTGTCGAATAGATGGTTTATAGACACATTTCTCGTGTCTTCTTAAAGCTGAAATGAGTTTTAGAGAAAACCATACTGGATTTTGGGGAAAAATGATCATAAAATTTACATTTAAATATTATTTGAATAGTTAATTTAAGGAGAACCCACTACTTGAGAAATTATGTTCTTCACGACATCATTTACTTTTACCCCCGGTTTAGTCTGAATTGCTCCATATAATACATTATTTGCAACTTCGCGAAGAATTTTAGTAGGATCTTTTTTAGATTTCTTTTGTGCGACCCCAGTTAGACGTGCTAATGCTATACCACTTCTTAAACTTGCTGGTGTTTGGACTTGGTGATGAGTACGAGTCCTATTGATAATAAGATAAATTTGTTCAAGGGTATTTTCATCTACTTTATAATAGGGATTATTATGTTCAATAATTTTCATCTCAGTTTTCTTATCAGGGTAATCAAGCTCGATCCATACATTAAAACGATCTTTTAATGCCTCTCCTAATCTATGAGTCCCAACTAATTCAGAAGGATTCATCGCTCCAATAAAAAAAAATCCATTTGATGCTTTTATTCGCCCAATATGAGGTATTAAGAGGGTTTTTTCTTCAAGGGGTTCTAGAAGAGAGTTTTGAGTATATTCTGTAGCTCTATTTATTTCATTAGCTAGAAAAATCCCACCCTTTAACATTGCTTTTATTAATGGGCCAGGATTAAATGCGTCAAATGAAAAACCTTTTTGAATTGTTGTTGCGGGATCAAAAGAACCGATCAAATGGGCAGGTTTAGTTGATTCATCAAAAGTAATCCATTCAAAAGAATCATTTCCTGTAATTTTTGCTCTTGATTGAGCATAATACCGACATAGCGTTGTTTTACCAATTCCAGGAGGACCTATTAAAATGGGATACAGATTTGCTGCATCCGCTTCATACATTAGATCAAGGGCTGCTTCGTATTGACCTGATAAAACAATTTCCATCTTTTCATCCTTTTGGGAGAACAAGTTTTTCTCAAATAATTCTTTTAGAGTTAACTGTTTTTTAGATGCTTTATCTTGAATTGGTTGTTTTAAATAAGGAGAATTTTTTAAAATTGTGAGATTATCCATTGGTTTTTTTAACGTTCTTTTAGTACTAGATTTAGTTGGAGTAATTTTTTTAATATTTACTTTATTTGGAGCTGCTTTTGTTGGTGCTTTAGATTTAGAGCCTGGTTTCTGAGAAGCAGATTTTGATGTCACAATCTTTTTATTTGCTGGTTTTTTCGCCATTTTTTTAACCAAAAAAATGTTTTTTTGAATTTTTGTTCTTTTTATTATATTTCAAAAAAGCTATTTAAAAACAACATCCTAAATGAATTAGTAAAAAAAAGTGACAAATTTGGATAACTCTTTTAAGGAAACTTTTCATTCATTATTTTAAGTCTAAATATAAGATTTGAAGATAATTCATTTGTATTAATTATCAAGAATTTTCAAAAACTTGTAATATTAAAATTTTTTATTAGATAAGGGTGAATTAAAATAACTGTTATTTGGGATCCTACAGAACGTTTGTTAACAGGAATAGGAATCACGATTTTATTCTTCTGTGGTATAATTTATATTAATCGAGGGAGAAAGAGAGAAGTTTTACATGAAAAAATAATGATGCTGGGTTTCGGGAGCTATTTTATAGGACTAACATTTCAAAGGCTTTTTGGTGGGTATCTCGGACACTTTTTTGTTGATGGGGCTTTTACAAATTATCAGTGGAATAGGGAGTTTTGATCCTCCAGGAGATATATTTCAACTCTTATTTAAGATAGATTATATCCTATGGGCAATAGGGGCAGCGTTATTTATATTGGCTTTTGAGATTGGGATAAAAAAGACAAAATATATCCTTACAATTATTCAAATACCCTTAATAATATTACTTATAATCCTCCCTTATGAAATGGCTAGAAACATCCAACGTTATTTTATGTATCCCTTCAGTACTTCAATAATTATCGCTTCAATAGTATTATTAGGAAAATGGTCTCGCTTTGAACTAAAGGCTATATCTTCAACATTATTTTTTGGGATTTTATTAACAATGATGAGTTCGGCTATAGTAAGCAAAACTGTAAAGGAATTAGATATTCCTCTTATGCTATATCTGTCCCCTATTTTTTTTATAATAGGAGGTCTCGTTGTAATGCTGCCGTTAGTAATTGATCTGAAGTATATTTCGCATATGTTGTGGTTTTTGTCAATTTGTGGAATTTTTGCTATTACAATAATGTTTTTAATTGAGATATTTCTAATTTATTATGTAGGAGTAGCTAATGCGATTTTATACATATTTATCTTATGTATTGTAATCTTTTTTGAAGTAAGAATAATTAAAGATATTAAATCCTACAAGGCAGGAGAAGCTCAAATTTCTGGACCAGTTATTCTGGAAATGTTTACAAAACCCCTGAAAATAACTGAAGAAGATGTATCTGTATCCATAGAAAAAAAAATATGTTTAGTTTGCAAAAGTAAAATAAGTGGATTAAACTATATTTGTTCTGATTGTGGTACTTTTTATTGCACAAAATGTTCTACCGCTTTGAGTGATTTAGAAAATGTGTATTGGGCATGTAATAATCCAATTGATATTTCTAAACCTTCAACACCTTTCGAAACCAAAGATGAATCTATTAGTAAAGATAAAAAAACTAAGAAAGGAAAAGTAGCAGTAAAACATATAGCTAAGTAATACATATTGGAAATCCACAGAAGTTACAGTTTCCATGTGTGTCTAAATTTAATTCTTTGATACCTAAAATCTTTCTTTTTATGACTAATTTGGAACATTTAGGACAAAAAGAGTTATCAAATTCGGTAGTAGGTAAATTCCCAAGGTATACATTTTTCAATCCGACATCTTTTGAAATATAATAGGTGTTATATAAAAGTTCTAATGGTGTTTGCTCAGTAAGTCTATAATTAGATGATTTATAGTGAGGAAAGAATCGGCTTATATGATATGGTGTTAATTCACCTAATTCATTATAAATTCTTTCTGCTATTTTCTTGATAGTTTCATCCTTAGAATTTAAACCTGGTATTAGCAATGTAGTAATTTCAATATGAACTCCCAAATCCTTAGCTAACTTAGCATTTCTCCATACTTTCTCTACATCAACACCGCAATATTTCTGAACCATATCAAAATCTCCTTTTATATCGATGTTCATAGCATCAAGGCCAGCAGTTACCAAATCTCTCAAAATATTCTCGGTCATATAGCCATTTGTAACATATGTATTATATAAGCCATTCTGTTTTGCTAACTTAAACACATCTACTGAATATTCAAATAATAATGTAGGTTCATTAAATGAAATTGAAGTTCCCTTACATCGCCTTTTTAAAGCAATCTCAATAAGCCTTTCAGGTGAAAGAAAATCATCAGATGTATCAAATTGACTCGCATCGAAAGGTTTTGTCTTTGATAAATGATGATTTTGGCACCAAAAACAAGAGAAATTACACCCATAAGTCCCTACTGTTATCGCAGTACTTCCAGGATAAAAATGATAGAGGGGTTTCTTTTCTATTGGGTTAAACGATAAAGCAGGTATCAATCCATAAACTATAGAATATATTTCACCTTCTTTATTAATCCGAGATTGGCAAAATCCATACTTTCCTTTTAAAATTTTACATTTTCTCTCACAAATTAAACACTGAGTAGATTTTCCATCAATTTTCTTCTGGTATTTAGCCTTTTTTAAGAATTTTGGGTTAATCAAATCTATTTTTTCAGTCATAAATCGTCAAACTTATTTTAAATAAATCTATTAAATCAATCTATCATTGTAGGTCTTTAGCAATATCTTTAATGACTCTTCCATCTTGAATTATTCCATAATCACAAAAAGTATTGCTTTTTGCTCTTTTATACACATCATTTAATCGATCAATTATTTTAGCGAAATATAAATTAATCACACCACCATGAGATACAATTAATATCTTTTTATTATAATATTTAGAATCAATCTCTTCAATTTTTTCAGAGAATCTTTTTAATGCATTATCAGCAGTCTCCCATTTGTAAAATGATTTTTCTCTGTTGGTCAAACAAAGTTTCATAGTGTTGAGATATTCGTTTTTTTCAAGGAATCGCCCTCTATCCCTGAATATTTCATTTAACTTTTTTTCTCTCAAAATTTCTTTCTTTAGATCTTTCGCAAGCGGAATGGAAGTTAAAAATGCTTTTTCTTCATCCGACGTAATGATAATATCGATATCTTTAAAGAGTTCCAATTTAGATAATTTAACGGCTTCTCTCTTTCCTTTATTTGTTAATAACCACTTTGAAATCTTTAATCCTTTATCAACTTTAGTCTTAGCATGTCTTAAAAAAATAAGTGTGTTGTTCGACATTCTATTTATTTTAAAATTAGCTTATCTAAAAAATTCACGTGTTATGATTTGACAGAACTTTATCATTTTTTTACCTAGATCTGTTTGATTTTTAGAACTAGTCAAGACCCAATCATTTCCATACATTTTATTCAAATATTCTCCTTGTGAGTCAATTGAAAAAGCAAAAACGTTAAAATTTTTTCTTACAAAATGGATATCTGGAATTGCATCATTTAAATTATAACCGCCTTGAGCTGCAGGTTGTCCATCAGAAATCACTATTATGAACTCTCCTTTACCCAATTTTTTAGCCTCGTGCTTTATAGAAAGACCATCTATATTTTCTGATTCTTTTGCATGGCATCCAAATTTATCAATAGTTCTCGGTATCAATGTTTCATCAAAATCTTTCACTAAAATATTTAATGCATTATAGGTGCCAGTAAATAAAACTATTCTAATTTTTGCCAATGCTTGAAGGGCTTCACATAATATAACTAAGGCAATTTTAGCTACTTGTATTCTGATACCCCTCATACTTCCGCTTATATCTACTAATATTAATAATTTTAATTCCTTTTTTAATAATTTTCTTGTAAAACATAGCTTGAATTTGTAATCACTGGTTATTGCTTTAATGAACTTACTATTTAATTTTCCTTTTTTCTGATAAGAATCGATTCCGGCTTTATTTTTTAAATCTGCAAAAATAAATCTCATTCGTTTTATTAAATTCTTGTGTTTTGCTTTAATCTGTGAATATAACACCCCATCAGGAACCATGCTTTCCCTCTCGATTTTAGTGTCTTTAACCGTTCTTGTCTCTTGATCTTTAAAGGGATTTATCATATATTCTCCTTTTTCTAATAAAACTAACCGCTCCTTCATAGCATCTTCAGAGTCTTTAACTAATTTAGCAATTACTTCTAATCTCGAATTCTTAACTTTTTGTTCTGTTTTGTTTATTTGTTTTGATTTCAAGTTCTTAGAGCTATCTGTAGCTTTTTCACCTTTTTCTTGCTGTTCAGTAGGTTCTTCTATAGTTTTTTTTTTTTTATTACTTTTATTTTTCTTATTCTTATTTTTTTTCTTAATTTTCTTTCTGCTGTCTGGACTATTCTCAATTAGCTTATTTAAATCTTTAGGTTCGAGATCTAATCCTTTAAGCCTATTGATTAGTTCTTGGCTTGTCTTATCAAGCTTAGTTTTATCTTTATGCTTTTTATGGTTAGATATTTTTTCTATATTATCTATTGTACTATTATTTCGGCCTCTTAGACTATTTATTTGTTTAATCTGCTCCATATCCTCACGAGAAAAATACTTTTTAAGGATTTTACATAATAAATCACATGAAATTATTGAAGAACTTGGAGTTAAGGATTTAAATAAGAAATTCTTTATCTTTGTAATACCATCCCAATCATCGTCGCTGAGTTCAAATGACCTTATCTTAGGTTTCACCTGAAAACCTTTATAATTCTCAAAATATAAGTTTATATAAAGCAGTATGTCTCTAGCGTTCTCAATTCTGGAATTTAATTTAGGTAACATTTTAATTGTCAACAATCTTAAATTTCTATAGAATCCTGGAAATTTAAGGTCATTTATTGCATTAATCCTTACATCTTCTACAACATTAATTAGATTTTTAGTAAAAAAATGAGGTAAATTATACTTTGAGGAAAGGGCGCTCACTAATTTTACAAATTCCAGTTCAAATGATCCGTATCCAATATGACCACTCTCATGAGCTACTAAACCTTGGGCACTCTTAATGTCTGATTTATATTTTGAAGGTAAATAAATAAACCTGCAATCAGTGAATACTGCTTCAGTGTTCCCCATAAATTGTAGCATTATCTCCTTATTCCCACTAATCCTTTTTCCAATGTTGGTTAATGCTAAGATATCAGTATTTAAATCTCTCTCAAATAAATCGAATAATTCTGACAAGATTTTAATTTCCCTATTTTTATTATTATTTCAAATTACTGGAAATACTTCCTTCATAAATTTTGTTAACTCCTCAATTTTTTGTTGATAAAGCCATCGAATATATCCTAATGTTAAACCACCTTGAAAAATATGATCTTTTCCTGTGTGTTGTGTGTAAACCGAGGGCAAACTTAGAAATTCCGTTAATCTCAAATACTTCTGTAGGATTTTTCTATTTTTATTCCACATCCATTGTAGAGGTTTCCACATTATATTTCCATTTTTTCGGATTACATTATCATTTCCCCAAGTCTCTAAATATTTAGCAAAGCAGGATTTAGCCTCTGAAATTATTTGTTCTATAGAAAGACTACTATTAGCGTCCTTCATTACATTTGTCAATTCTTTCGATTTAAATATTTCTTCCCGCAATTTCGTTTCAAACATTTTTCCGTCAAGAATCATAGCGATTGATTTTTTTTCCTCTTCTGTATCTCCAAGTTTATGTAGAATTACATTTTCAATATTATGTTTCAAGTATATGGGAGACATTTTCGAAATTAATGTACAGAAATTTACTGCCAAACGAGTTGAAAAAATCTTAGTAATCGAGAAGTCTTGGATTGCTTGCTTTCTTATTTGCCTTGCCGCGTCAACAACAATCCCAGCAATCTTTTTACTACACCCTGAAATTTTAACAACAATTTCAATTTCCTTATCTTTTAAAGGATAATTTATTTCGGGACTAATTATAAAACGATCCTCAAATGCTTCCTGGAGTTTATTTATACCGGCTACTCCTTTATTCATTGTGCCAATAATAATCAGCTTACTCTTTGAGTTAAGTTCATGCTTTTCAAAACCTTTTGAAATTAGGTTAATATGATTTTCGGATAACAACGAGTTTAAAGATATTTGTTCATTCTCTCTTATCGCATTAACTTCATTAATAATGACGAAAGCCATGCCCCTCTTGTTCGCATCTTTGATAGCTAAAGTCAAAGGGCCATAATTAAATATAGTTTCTCCTTTCATTAGTTCCCAATTACCCTCTATATCTCGTCTATCAAGATCAGGAGAACCATCAATTATATAATATGATGCTTTAAATGCATTAGCTAAAGATAAAGCTAATAAAGTCTTACCAGTACCGGGAGGTCCATGTAATAAAATCCCAATACATCTCCCTACTTCAACTGAATTAATTAGACTTTTTAAATAATCAAATTCGTCTTTTTGTTGGATATACCCAATTTTATTTTGAGATTTTAGATTAGATATGAGCACTCTCACCTAATTATTTAATTTAAGCAATCTTTCAATTGTTCCTAAAATCACTTAAGATTTAGATTTCACGTGTAGTAGTGTGAAATATATGTCTTTCGAATTTTGGTAATTTACTATCTTTTTTGAGAATATATAAAAAGCCACTCTATAATGAATTTTAAAAGAAGATAATATTTATCGAACTATGTTTTAACTGCTTTTTAAGCAATCGTTAAGATTATTATATATGCGAACATGATATTTCCAAGAATAATTCCGGTGTCTTTTAATGAGGTTTGCCCTAATAAGTTACTTCTTGGTTTCCTGAATATGTACATTATACCTATAGGAAAAAATACAATAGGGAGAAAAATCAAAAATCTTGTAAATAGAAATGATATGATTGCGATTGCCAAGGAAATTAATGAAGCAGTCCAGATAACTATTTGAGACTTTTTCGGAGATAATTGCGCTAAAGAATCACCATCAATCATTTCATGCAGCATTTGTCCCGTGTATGCTACAGAAGCAATAGTTCCCAAAATTAGCCATTCATCTAAAGGAAGAGCAGGTAGAAAGTTCATAAAAGTATCTCCAGCGTTTATTTTAACCATAAACCATGGCAAAAATATATGAGAAACTCCGAGAATTATCTGATTTATAATAACTAGAGATTTATACTTAACATAAAAAACCACTAAAATAATGATTAGCACTAAATAGACAGCAAGTATGGGAGTGATTATAATGCTGTTCAAAAAACATGCCGTTCCTAAAGTAAAACTCGCAATTGATATTACTAAGATTTCCTTGCGATGAAATCCTGCTACTCTTTCGAGGGTTTCTTTTTCTCTTGGATCTTTCATATCTATCGCATCATTAAGAGTATTTCCGGTAATAGCATAAAACGCAAAACCAGCTAACAACCAAATATGCTCACCTAATTCATAATTATCAGTAGAAGATTGTGCTTTACCCATATATATAGCTAAAAAACAAGGTATGAGGACAGAAAATAGATATTCAAGCCTTAAGAGTTTAAAACCTTTACTCACAACAAGTCACAACAAGAATAATTTTATCGAATAATGTTTAATATCTTAAAAATGATTTAAGACTTTCTTGATCTACTTAAAATATAAAGAGAATAAAAAATTAAAATAATTTTATTATAAATCTTTAAATCCAAAATGAAATTTACTTGGATTCAAAAGGTAATACCCCATAGAATCCTTCCAATTTTTCGTAGGACCTGAGTTTTTGTAAAATATAGTAATTACTTCTTCGGATGTATCCTCGATTTCATCTAAGGGTATATATTGTGGGACCACATTTATTATTTCTTGACTTTCGGTCATGTTTTATTTCCTCGAATAAGTTTTAATTTCTTTTTCTTGTTATTATGATAATTAATTTAAGGATCATTTAAATATTGCCTTTAATGAATTAAAGATAAATATGAAAGTTTAAACAAGTTTAAATTAACATTAAAATTGTGTTAAAAGCAAATTTAACAAGGAAGAATTTAACATCACTTAATCCAATTAAACCTAAGTCTATTAAATTCAGATGATCATCTATTTATTTCAATCCAATACAATCCTTTTGACCATTTTTGTTCTATTTTGTTGATCTAAATGGTTTATTAATCCATTTAACTTTCCACCAATCAGATCAGGGAGGAATTGAGAAAATTAAATCCTAATTTAAGAACGTGACCTATGGAGCAAAAATAAAAAAAATCCAATTGAATATAAAGGTTAACTATCATAAAATATGTGGATATTAAGGATCCCAAAATAGAGTAAAAAATCAATATATGTCAGCCGAAAACGATCATGAAAAGAAATTTAAAAATATTTGTGCTAACGTTGAAAAGATTCTATCAATGTATTCAAACATTTCAGTAAAGATTGAACAATACCAAACACAAACAATTCAAAAAATTTCTGAATTAGACAAATGTCTTAATTCAATAAACACTGAAATTTCTTATTTAAAATCAAATAAAACCAAGATCATTAAACTCTCAATCATTGAAAGCAATAAAAAAAAATTGGTCGAAATCCCTCATTCTCCTCATTCAAGGATATGCTGGAATTGTAAAAAGACACTTAATTTTATAGAAATCTATGAACAAAATAGAGACTTAGAGAAAGAACGATTATCCAAATTGTGGAACCATCCTTATATTCAATTTTATTGTTGCGCTTGTTTTGATAGAATAAAACAAGAAGAAATCAGCGATGAGAGAAGAGAAAAATCAAAATTAATTCGCAAAAATTTAAAACCAGAAGAAAGAGAGGGATTATCTTTTGTTGAGAGAAGAATTGGCAAAGAAATTATTGCCACATCTGATTTTAAAATTAAATCAACACAATACTGGAGCCGAATTCCTGAATTTATTGCCAAAGATAAGCATATCATTGCCTTGAAGCTTAATTATTGTGCTTTAACTTCTATTCCAATAGATCTACAGTTATTTAATTCGCTGAATTATCTTGATTTGAGCTACAATCATATTGAATCACTTCCTCAATGGATTAAATTTATGGTTTCACTCAAACAACTTATTTTACTTGGTAATCCTATAGTAAATATTCCAGAATCATTTTTTCTAATAAAAAACCTTGAAATTTTGCCAGTAACAATTAGAAACAAACAAATACAAGAAAAAATGAGGTCCTCAATGAGAGCCATAAACTCTGAAGTAAAACGAAAAATTGGAAGTGAAATTCCAGTAAAATATTGAGTTTTAAAAATCAATAAATAAATTAATAAGCCTGTGCCGTAATTTTATTTCTGTGCCTTTTTCGTGGAAAATTACTCACATAAGTCCATTATTGAAATAGGCAAAAAAATTAAAGAAATCGTAGAGGTTGTTAGAAGTATTAACGTATAAATATACTGTTAGATAAGTTTAGGGATACAAATATCTACGAAAAAGCAAAAATTGAAAGATTGGATTTCTTGGGGGGGAAAAATATCCAATTCATCAATAAACCTTTTAATCACCTCATATTTTACTAATAACAAATTAAATTATATAGGCGATAAAAAAAAATGGTTTCAGAAACAGATGAAGATAAAGAATTAAAAAAAAATACCTTAGTGGCTTTACAGGAAATTGCCGCGGGAATTAAAGAATTGAATAGAAGATTCCAACATTGGGATATGACCGGATTAAAAATAAAAAAGGATTAAAAAATCAAATTATAATCATTTATTTTTTTTTCTACGTTCTATCCATCCGGGGTAAAGCTAAAAGGAAGAATTTAATTATTACCTATCTTGTGCTTTGAATAAAACTTTTTTCCTTTAATTGTTCCATTTCCCATTTTTTCCTTTCTGAACGTAGTCGAAAAAGATCTACTTCTTTAAAAATCAAGCCTTCCTCCCTCTCAGGCACGTTCCTTTCAATTCGCTCCTTTTCAGGGGTATATATAAATGATTCTCCATATTCAGCAATGTTAGCAAAGAAGCAGTATGCATATATTGAACGTCGGGCATCAAAATGTGCTGCTTTAAAATCTGCAGTGACCGGTGTGAATGCTGGATTAATAATAATGTCTACTGGTGGCTCAAAGTTCTTCAATTCTACTCTTAAATCCATATCTAAAAAGTCTCGGCATATCAGGATTGCGATTCTACCGAATTTGGTATTACACACAATTGTCTTGTGGGGAGACGAACTTGTTAGTATTCCCTCTTTGAATTTTTTCTCTCCAAAATGTATTATAGCAGGGATGTGTTTTTTTTGCTCCCATAAAATTCCTTCTGGTCCGATAATTGTACTCACATTTTGTTTAGAAACATGATCGTGATAAGAACCGGAAACAATATACATATTGAATTTTTTTGCTAAATTTGACAATTCCTCAAGAA
>CAZRBD010000020.1:4440-12009 GCA_964598265.1 uncultured archaeon | reverse complement strand
GGACATCTCAGGAAAGATTAGAATATCAATTCCATTGTTGTGAGCTCTTTGAACCATTTCTTCAACTTTAGCTTTTACCATTTCAAGCTTGTCTTCTCTTAAACTTAAAAGGCCAGAATCTCTTTCTTCGTAAAATTCGGATATTATATCTCCAGAAAGAGATACACCAATTTGAGCAATGGCAACTTTACAATTCTTCTTAAGGATTTCTGGAGATGCTTTAACCATATCTTTATAAACTAGCTCATATTTCTTTTTTACACTATCTTTCTCCGTAATAGTAATTGTTTCTTCAGCAAACTCGTTAATCTCGCTAATTCTTGGAGATTGGCTTGTTTCTACTGGACATGACGGCGCAACTATACCCTCCACACTTTGTGAAACGGAGGGTTTTTTTATTGTATTTAGAGCAGAGACAAGTATTTCTTCTTCTTTAGATATTCTATCTAATCTTTCTAAAACTTCCTTTTGCTTCTCGTTGTACCCTGATTTCTCAAAAAGTTCCGCTGCTGACTTTAAATATGTAGATCCAATATTCAAAAACTCTTGTTTTTTGTTAATATCTAATTCTTCATCTGCTCTGATTAAATACCAAGCAGCATCAAAGTAAGTGGACGTTGCAAGAGCCCATGCAGCTCCATTTTTAAAACCACCCTTTTCATAAGAATTAGCTGCCTTTCTAAGAATTGATTTTACTTTTGGGTATATGAGAGTTTTAACGTCCATATCATTAGATTGGTCAAACTTACAACCTTCTTCCAAAGCCGCACAAAAATTTGAATTTCCCTTAGCTAGAAATTTTAATTTACTTTCAGTAAAGAATTCACTAGCTTTTGCGAATATTTCAGCAGCTTCCTTAAACTTCATAGGGTCTTCAAAGTTTTCTGCTAATTCCATCCTTTCCCAAGCACTACAAAGATGAAAAATTGCTTCAAGTTCTACTCTTTCTCTTTTAATATTGAATAGTAAACAATTATCTTTGAATTGAGTTGCTGCTAAAGCAAATTTTTCAGCAGCCGCAACATGTTCTCCTTGTTTTCCCAAAATTCGTGCTTCCTCAAGATTTATTCTTGCTGAACAATAATTGATTCTGACCTTAGCCGCTTTCCCAAGTTTTTTTAGTTCTTTTGACCGTCTTACATTTTTTCTAATAAATCTAATCATCAACATTGCTGTATCAAAAAGATCTTTACTCTTTTTATAACTGCTTATAGCTTCATTGTATTTTTCCTGCTTGCTGAGTTCCTCTGCTTCTTCTAAAAACACCCATGCACCATAATAATTAGCTTCATAATTGAAACGTGGCAAATTGGCTAGTATCTCTGAAGCCATTCTGTAACTTTTTTTTGCATTTAAATGTTGTTCTCTTTTATGGAATGTCTTCGCTTTTTCAATTAAATTCCAAGCTTTACTATACTTTATTTTTTCATTAACTCTATCTTTTAATGGTTTAAATTCAATTTCCACTAATGATTTATTATGTGCTTTTCCTGCTTTATCATAATATTCTGCAGAAGCCAGGTGATTTCCTAATCGATCTTCTAACCGAGCTATATATTCATAACAAGCAGCAGTATAATGATAATAATAACCCTTTTCTGATGTTTCTTTAATTAGACGTAGAAATAATTCCCTAGCTTCCATCAGGGATTTTTTTTCAGTAGTTAGAATTCCTAATTCCTCATGAAGTAAGCCTAAACGCATTTGAGCAGCCAAAAATAAGTTATAGGATTCGATTGCATATTTAATATTACTCGTAGCAGCTTCAATCGCGATCTTTAAATGTTTGATTTTGGTCTCCTTATCTTTAACAATATCTGCCATAGTTTTATTAGCTCTGTATATCGAATCAAAACCAGCTGATCTAGCAGTTCCTCCATGATATCCTTTAGAATAATTTTTAGCCTGATCCGCGTAATAAAACATTTTTTGAATATATTCCTGTTGAGGATCATCTTCATCGGCAAGAATCACTAATTGTGAGTAAAATCGAGTTAATGCTTGAGAATCTTGGGCAAGAAAAGGTCCAAATGCGAGGTTCTCTAAGCCCTTTTTTGCGTAATTTATTCCCGCTTTTGCAAAGGATTTCCTTGTGTCATCCTTAAAAAAACTCTTACTGGCAAAATTATGATAATATATAAAAGATAGGCGAGGTACGTAAAGACCATGAGGAGTATGAAAACCATCATAAACTTTATTGAAATTCTCGAGTTCATGTACGTCACTAAAAATTCTCTTCTGATAATACTCAAATCTTCCAAAAATACCAGCTAAATAATCCAATGAATAAATTGCAAAGATTAAATTAATATAATCTTTTGTAGTCCTTAAAAAAATTATTGATTTTTCTAATAAGTTAAATCCTTTTTCAATAAGTTTCATCCGTTCATTTTTTTCTTTAGCAAAAAGTGTTCCGTAAAAACAATAATGCGCTCCGGTTACAAAATAGACTTCTCCAAGAATCGCAAAATCATCACAACCTTTTACTAAATCTAATGTTTCTTCACATCTCATAAAGAATCTTTTGCGGAGTTCTTCTTCTTTTTTATCTCCATATATAAGCTCTGTGTATCTAGTAAGAAGGAACAACAAATTTTCTGCATTCAATAAACGTGCTCTAAGTTTAATATCACTAATTTCTTTGAGAGAATCCCAAGCCTTTTCTATTAAATTGCGACTCAGCTTGAAGTAATATTCAAATTCAGATGGTTCTTTACTTAAAAATAATAAATAATATATTGAATTTAAAGCTAATGTTGATAGCTTTATCATTTTCTTATTGTCATTTTTATTTGAATAAATCTTTATCAATTCTAAACATATGTTAACTGATTCTTTTAAAGCCTCCTTCCCTTTTTCAATTAAAATAATTGTGAAGCCCATCGCATTAAAAGCTTTAGCTTTACATTCCATACTTAGAAGCCTATCATTGGTTTGGATAAAATAATTCTCTGCCTTATGAAAAGCTTTAACAGATTGTTCATTCCAGTTTAGATAATCTTCTTTAGTTTTTGATGCTCTAACAACTCGAAGGCATATATCACCAAATTTAATATAAACTTTTGCTGCATCTTCTAACATTTTTTTATCTAAAAACAATTTAGCAGCTTGTTCATATAGCCCCGCTGCTTCTTCCCAATTATAATACTTTTCTTCTTCTTCAGCTTTATTTAATAACTCTACTGTGTCTATTCTTACCAACCCACTTTATTGAATAATCTTGAAATATGTATTTTTAATTTGCAAAATTTACCCTCGAGGTTAAATAATAATGAAATTTTTCAATTTATAATCATTTACATTATTTAAATAAAAAATGGTAAGAATCTGAATATGTCAAAATTGGAATTGAAACCTTCTGACTGGAAGGATTATATAGGTAAAGAATTAGGAACTTCTGATTGGTATGAGGTAACCCAAGAGGAGATTACTGAATATGGGAAGATAATTGGCGATATGCAATGGATACATACCGACCCCGTTAGGGCTAAAAAAGAGTCTCCTTATGGGACAACTATAGCACATGGGAACTGGTTAGTCTCTATTGTGGTTTCAAAATTAATATTTACGCTTTTTAGACCTGTCAAAACAGGAATGATCATCAATTATGGTTGGAACAAAATTAGATTTCCCGCTCCCGCTCCTGTAGGAAAACGTATTCGAAGTAATATGAAAGTAATAGATGTAAGAGAGATCGGCAATGGTGCATATGATGTAGAATTTGAAATGAAAATCACTGTTGAAGGAGAGAGTAAACCCTGCTGTGTTGCTAGTAAAATCACCAGATATTATCCAAGTTAAAAAAAGTTTTAAAGAAAAATTCAGTAATCTATTTTTTATTCATATTTTATTAGTTTTTAATGACTACCACTATTTTCCAACAAAATCAGGATCTTTTTTCTCAAGTATAGCAAAGATTCCTCTCTTATAATCTTCGGTCTCAGCAGATCTGACTTGCATTTGTTTTTCATTTTCAAGATGTTTTTCAAGTGAAGTACTTAAGGCGTCAAAGAATAATTTCTTAGTTCGTGCGTATGCTAATGTTGGCCCTCTAGCAAGACGTTGCGCCCATTTTAGGGTAATTTCTTCTAATTTTGCTGGAGTAGTAATTTCATTTATAAAACCTAGTTTTTGCATTTCTTCAGCAGAATAAGTCTCTCCAAAAAAAGACATTTGTGTAGCTTGTTGCCAGGTAAGTTGACGACTGAGCAAAATTGTTCCAGCAAATCCAGGAATTAAACCAATTTTTGCAAATGATTGTCTAAATTTTGCATTTTCTGATGCGATTATGAAATCACATGATAAGGCGAGATTCATTCCAGCCCCAACAGCCCATCCATTCACGGCCGCTATTACTGGTTTTGGATAAAGTCGTAAAGTTATCGCTATTTTATAAAGCTCTTCTAACGTCTCCTCCATTACTTGTCCCGCTATACCCTTTTCTATCCCTACTTTAAATTGTTTTATATCTCCTCCTGCAGAAAAAGCTCTCCCAGAACCAGTTATTATTAAACATCTTACATCATTGTCTTCCTTGAGTAATTCTAAAATTTCGAATAATTTTTTTCCAGTTTCTTTACTTAACGGATTAAGATTTTCAGGATTTGTTAATTTTATTGTAGCTATACTATTTTTAATTTTAAACACAATTTTTTTTTCCATATTTACAACCCCAAAAAGTTTTTTCTGTTTCTTTACTTGCCCCACATTCTGGTCATTTCTCTTGAAATTAAAAATTTCATTATTTCTGTAGATCCAGCTGCTATTTGACCTACTTTTGCATCTCTGTAATATCGTTCTAATGGGTAATCTTCAGAATATCCTAAGCCGCCAACAACTTGAATAGCTTCTTGTGTGATTTTTACCGTCGCATCGGCAAGTTTAGCTTTAAGAGCCGCAACCGATGCTCTACAATAATATCCCTTATCAAGCATTCTCGCTATCTGTACCATAGCCATTCTATTTAATTCTATATCTATAAACATGTCACTAAGTTTGAAAGAAATTCCTTCGAAGGAGTAAATTGGTTTTTTAAATTGATAACGTCTATGAGCATATTTATATGCCACTTCAAACGCACTTCTTGCAAGACCAACATACTGCGATGCCGTAAAAGTTCTCTCACCATCAAGACCAAACATCAATACTTCCACCCCTTCATTTTCCTTATGAAGCAAATTTTCGACAGGGATTTTACAATTCTCAAATCGGAGATGAGAATTTGGCATTCCTCTCCTACCCATATGCTTATACTCTCTGATAACCTTAAATCCCGGTGTTTCAGTCTCAAATATGAAAGCTGATATTCCCTGATGTCTTTTCACTTGATCATTAGTAACCGCGTATAAACAAATATAATCAGCAACACTTCCATTGGTTATAAATCTTTTTTCTCCATTTAAGACGTAGTGATTTCCTTGCCTTACAGCCCTTAAATTCATTCCCCCAACCGCATCAGAACCTGCTGTTGGCTCGGTTATCCCTATTGCCCCTATTTTTGTGCCATCAGCAATACCTGAAAGATATTTCTTTTTCTGTTCAGAAGTGCCATATTCAATAATAGGACCTGCAAATAAGCAGGATGAAGCACCAAATATAGTTGCGATAGAATAGTTAAAAGCACTTAATTCCTCACCGAAAATCGTCCTATATAGTATTCCTTTACCTAATCCTCCAGCCTCCTCAGGAATTACTATATTTAAATATTGTTTCATTTTTCGTAGAGTTTCCACAGCTAATTTCGTATTTCTTTCTTTATCAATCTTATCAGATACGGGTTGAATATTTTCTTTACACCAATTACGAACTTCCATACGAAATTCATTTTCTTCTAACGAATAATAATGGAGTCTATCGGGCATACAAGAATATCCAAACTCTAAGTCTAAATCTTCAAATTGTATATTTCCTTCCATATTGATCATGTTTTTATTAATGATAAGCACTTATTTTGCCTATTACAATGAGTAATAAAACATTAAATTATAAGTTTTTCCCATGTTCCTTAGAATTTAAATAGAAAAAGGTGAAAAGTATATAGACCATCTTAGAAGTCATATTTCCTTAAGGAGAATAACTTCATCTGGTAAAAATGATCCTAATATATCACTTAATTTTCGATTATCTTCTAAAGGAATCCCCCTAATCATAAAGTGAGTATTTTTTGATTTATCAACCTTCCAATTAAATTCGCTTAGAAGATATCGCTTAATTTCCTTAAATTTTTCGTCTCGTTCTATAAAAAAATCATCCATTAGTACTTCAATATCTTTAACAGTTACCATTTTTTTCTCAACTTATTATGAATTTTGATTAAAATTTGAAATAATTGTTTTAAGTTGAATTCAATTAAGATTTAGAATTTAAAACTTAAAAACCTTTAACAATTAAATTTTAAAATAAGATCTTATTGATTATTCTATTAATATTGTTGAAGAGTAGGTTGGGTTTTTTAGAAAAATTAGATTAAATTTAAAATTCTATAGTTTTATTTATTAGATTAATGAAAAATAAAAAATTGTTTTTTTATAAAAATAAAAAAAAAAAAATAAGTGGAATTCAGGATTGGAATGAATGAGCTACAAAAAATGAAGAAGTGGAAAGAAAAATTTATAGAATCAAAAGAAAATTTGACTTTGATCTAATAAAAAATATGTCTTATGAATTTTCTCAAACAGCTACTTTTGTTAAAGAAAATTATGAGGCTATTTTAAGATTTTTTGATAATATTTTAAAAAATAAGATACACGACGTTATTCTAAGAGATAAGACATATTTTGAAATAAAACATATGAAAAAAGAAGTTTCTTGTAATTTTATTAGCCTTAAAAGTACATTCTGATTGCTAACCCTATCAAGATTATTGATACGAAAAATTGAAGATAACTTTTAGGCATTTTTCCAGATAATTTTGTCCCAAAAAGTGAGCCCATAATTGCTCCAATAGCAATTAAAATACCGGTTAAATAAAATATATCTCCAATAAATATCCTGACAGTAGCGTTATATATTCCATTAAAAAATATTATCGCAGTTGACAGTGCGGTTGCATAATGTATTGGAATACCAAAAAGAATACTAAGAATAGGCACAAACAGCATACCTCCTCCAATTCCAGTTAAATATGCGACAAACCCTGCGATAAAAAAGAGCGGAAATCCCTTGATGAGATTATGTTTGTAATCAAAAGTCTCATAGGAAAAATCTAGCTCAAAATCCTTGCCATTTATCCTTGATATTTTAAAACTCTTTAAAGACTTACGAATCATATTTAATCCTGATACAAGTACTACTGAAGCAATTACAATTTTCAAAATACTGTTATCCATCGGAAACACAAGCAATAAAACTGTTGATGCAATTCCACCTAGTAATGCAAAACCAGCAAATAATAAAGAAAGTTTAACATCCACTTTCCCTTGTCTTAAATAACTTATTAATCCTACTCCAGAAAAAAGAAGTATAATAAAGGCTGAGGTGTCTCTTGCTCCATCAATTGGTATCGCAAGTAAGATCATCATTATAATTATGTAGAATGCTCCGCCACCTATACCAGCAATTGAACTAATT
>CAZRBD010000020.1:0-4430 GCA_964598265.1 uncultured archaeon | reverse complement strand
CTATTATAATAGCAATCGCGATTGTATCCATGTAATGAGAAATCTCATAAGCTTTTAGTAATTTTCTAGAAAAAGAAAAACATAAATTGATTAATAATAAATTATTAAAACAAAATTATTATTATAAGCACTTTTTTTAGAATTTTCTAGATATGCCAAATCCTAATGCTGTTAAGCTAGCTTCAATGGAATTAATCTCTTGTGATCGCTGCAAAAATCCCTTTATGATGAAGAGAGATGAAAAACTAAAAAAACAACAAGACAACGAAGAAATAGTCTGTGAAAACTGCATTAAACTTGAAGAAAGAAAGAAACAATTAGAACTGGGTGTTCTTAATAGAGTAATTGAATCACAAAAAGAAATTGAAGCTTCCATAAAGGAAATAAAAGAAGAGTATGATACTTCAAGACCTCTATTCAACAAACAACAATATCTTGAAAAAATTAAAAAGAAGGCTATATCCCTCACCAAATCTATTGAACTCCTCCAGAAAATTGATGAGTCAAAGGAAGAAAAATTTATAGATGATTATAAAAAACTCTTTGAAAAAATGAAACAAGAAAGAGATTAGTACTGTTTCTTAAAGATAAGAGCAAGGTTCATAATGTTCTTTAGAGAATGGAATTTTGCATCAAGTTTCATAAATTTAGTCAAAAGTCCTACAATAAAATCCCAAAATCTACGGAAAGCTAAATTTCTCTCATACCTAAGTCTCAAGTTTATAAGACTCTGCTCTGTTTTATGAGGATTTGTAGATTGTATATCAGCGATCTTCATTAATAGCCCATATACACCGAATATTTTAATATTTTTGAGGTGATATTTCTCAAATAGAGAAATTATTCCGGAAATCTCATATCTTCTATAATGCCCTATTATTCTATCTTGATTAGTATAAAAATCCATGCGGTGCGGAACTGTAATTACAATTATGGCATTTTTTTTTAAAATTCTACTGATTTCTGAAACTGCAGTTTCATCATCTTTAATATGTTCTAAAACGTCAAGAGCAGTTAATAGGTCGAACGATTTATCTCGGTATGGTAATTTTACTAGGTCACCACATAATGGATGACAGAAATTTATATCTGTATATTGTTTCAATGGAAGTTTTGCTATATCATAAAAATTTCTTTGTTTTATTTTATCTAAGAAGAAAAGTATTGAATTTCCAGAAGAACCAAGATCTATAGCATTCTCAAAAATTCTTTTTGAATTAAGATTTGCCTTCAAAAGATCGAATTTGCACTTAATACCTGGAGAAATGTTATACTCTGTTGATGTTCTGAAAGAGAAATTCTTATGTTTATCGTAAAAGTCTTTTAACATATAAAATGCTTAATGCCTGTAATTACCTCTATATTGTAAATAATATCTGTACATTAATTTTTTTTACTAAATTTAAAATATAAGTAACATTAAAATTTTCAGTTAAAAAGTAAAATAAAATATTTGAGATTAAAAATGATAAAACTGAGCGTGTTTCTGGAAGATCAGCCAGGAGAATAAGCAAATTTCATAAAACTTCTCATGGAAAACAAGATTTTCATTAGAGCTTTAACGGTAGCTAAAACAACCGAATATGGGCTAATTTTAGCTTTAGTCGATAAACCAGGAAAGTGTATTGCTCTTTTGGAAGAAAATAATTATGTTATTTCTACTACAGATGTAATTGCTGTGAAATTGAATAATCATCCTAACGCATTGTATGAAATTCCGAAGAGCCTCGGAGAAAATAATATTAATATTGATTATTTATATTCTACTTTAGTTAAAGAAGAACCTTTACTTATTCTACGAGTTGGTGATGAGATAATTGAAAAGGCATCTGAAACTTTAGAAAGCAAGGGATTTAGCATTGTTTAAAATCAACACGCTCCTTGTTTTATGTCAAACACATAATTTTAGGAAATAATTCCCATTACTCAATACAATCAATAAAATTTAAGAATTATTTGGTTTTACTAAAATTACTGAAATTTTAATGATTTTTACATATACAGTTTAATTACAATTAAATGGTAAGAATTATGAGTATTAAGTTTACAGAAGAACAAGAAATGATACGGGAAAGTGTAAGGGAGTTCGCGCAAAATAAAATCGCTCCAATAGCACTTCAGATGGAAGAAACTAAGGAGATTCCAAGAGATGTCATTAAAGGAATGGCAGAATTAGGACTTATGACATGTACTGCTGATGAAAAGTATGGGGGTCCAGGATTAGATGCTGTGAGTGCCGGTGTTATCGCAGAAGAATTAGCAAAAGCTGATTGTACAGGCTCTACCTGTGTGTATTATTTGGTTCCTGCATCATGGGGATTTCTTCTGAATAAATACGGAACAGAAGAAGCGAAACAAGAAATATTTCCAAAAACACTATCAGGTGACTGGTTTCTTGGAATTGCTACAACTGAAAGTGATGCTGGGTCTGATGTAGGCGCTACTAAAACAACGATAAAACCAGATGGAGATGGCTTTGTTGTGAACGGAGAAAAGATGTATATTAGCGGAGTAAGAGAAGCAGTCACTTACGGGGGTGGGCATATAACTATCGCTCATCAAACTCCTGAGCGTGGAACTAGAGGCATGACTACATTTTATTTACCATTAACAGCTGAAGGAATAACCCCTACCTATATTAATGATTTAGGTAGAGAGGGCATTTCGTGTGGTGGTTTCTCTATAGATAATGTAAAAATCCCTAAACATTATATTTTAGGAGAAGAAAATAAAGGATTCTATATAATTCATGAAGGGTACGAATATGCAAGGGCATTAATTTCTGTTATTTGCGCATCTGCTGGCTTAAAATCACTGGAGAACGGAATGAAATATATTAAAGAAAGAAAATCATTTGGAAAACCTTTGGCACAATATCAAGAAATAAATTTTAGACTAGCCGAGCATTATACACGGTTGAATATGCTAAGAGATTTAGGTTACAAAGCATTAAAGACTATTGATTTAGAACAAGAAGGAAAAGTAAGTAGATTCGAAACAAGCAATATTGTAGCTCAAGCGAAGATGTTTTGCTCAGAATGGGCTTGCAATGCCATAAATGATGTAATGCAATGGCAAGGAGCATTTGGATATTCAAGAGAATGTCCTGATCAAGCTGCTTGGAGAGCTGTTAGATCTTTTTCACTTGCTGAAGGAACTAAAGAAGTGATGAAGATGATAGTATCAAGAGAACTACTCGGTAAGAAACAATATTAATTACCTTTTTTTTATTTTTCTCATATAGTATTATTACTTCTTGAATCAACATTAAACTAACATAAGTAGTAAACTTAAGTAGTCACAAATGATGGATCTGGATTTGTATAAAAAAAAGATGATGATATCATGGATGAAAAACCACACATTATAATTTTTAATGTAGATCAGTGGCGAGGTGATGTTTTAAGACATTTGGGGAACCAAGCTGCTGAAACACCTAATCTTGATAGGATTGTTGAAGAAGATGGTGTTTCTTTCAGTAACGCATTTTGTCAGAACCCTGTTTGCACTCCAAGTCGTTGCAGTTTCATGACCGGGTGGTATCCACATGTAAGAGGGCACCGAACAATGACTCACATGCTTCATCTTGAACGAGGTGAGCCTAATTTGATGAGAATTCTTAAAGACAATGGTTATTTTGTGTGGTGGGGTGGTAGAAATGATCTGATTCCCGGTCAACAGAACGCAAAGGAGGTCTGTGATATTCGGTTTTGGCCTAAAAATGAAGATCTCAAACGTTGGGGTTATAAATGGAAAAAAAATCTGCATGTATGGACAAAATGGCGAGGAAAACAAGATAGCGATACATATTATAGCTTTTTTGCAGGAAAATTAGACCGTGGAGAAGATGACCTCTATTTTGATTTTGATTGGGCAATTATATTAGGAGCTATTGATTTTATACGCAGTTATGATGGTGCCAAACCCCTCTGTATTTATATTGCACTTGCAAATCCCCATCCTCCATATGGCATTGAAGAACCATGGTTCAGTAAAATTGATCGTAATAAATTACCTCCTCGAAAGAAAACTCCAGATAATTGGATTGGAAAACCCTCACTTTTAAAAGGAATTTATGAACGCCAAAAGCTCCAAAATTGGACAGAAGATCGGTGGGACGAACTACGAGCAACCTATTATGGAATGTGTGCTCGTGTAGATCATCAGTTTGGACTAGTAATTGATGTTTTAAGAGAAAAAAACCATTATGATAATTCAGCTATATTCTTTTTTTCTGATCATGGTGATTTTACAGGGGATTATGGTTTGGTAGAAAAAACTCAAAATACATTTGAAGATTGTCTTACGAATATTCCACTTATTATTAAATTACCCAAGGAAATTGCAGTTATCCCTCGAGTAAGTAGTGCTCTTGTAGAGTTGATAGATTTTTCTGCTACTGTTTATTCTCTAATCGATATCAATCCAGG
>CAZRBD010000019.1:0-37774 GCA_964598265.1 uncultured archaeon | reverse complement strand
ATATTTATGATACAAGTTCTCAATTATCGCATTAAAGGCTTCGATAACTCCGCCCCCCGTTTTAGCACTTGTTTTATAATAGCCAAGAAAATCGTGCTTATCTACTAATTTTTGGATTTTAGCATCATCTGAATTATCTCCTTCCTCCACCAAATCCACTTTATTTGCGAAGATAATAATTGGAATCTCACCACAGTATTGCGTGATATCCTTATACCAATCAACTATGTGCTTAAAACTTTTTTTCCCGAGATTATTATCTTCCAGAGAATAGACAATTATAGCTGCCCGACTATTATTGAAAAAAGAGGGTCGTAAAAAATTAAAATCAACTTGACCTGCTATATCCCAAAATAATAACCTAATCTTATCCTCATTAATATCCTTATCAAAAACAGAAAATTGTGCTCCAATAGTCTTTACATAATCCTGTCTAAAGGAGCCTTTTGTGAATTTTTTGATAAGCGAGGTCTTTCCGACCATTCCATCACCGATGACAGTAATCTTAAACCTGAATTTTTTTCCGATCTCGTTCATCTAATGTCTTCGCTGAAATGAAGTAAAATTGCTATATTTAAATTAAGATTTTAAATTAACATTAGATTTATTTGAATTTAAAACTTTTGTATAAAAAAATAATACTCCTAATTTTTCTTAAGAAGAAGATTTGGAGTTTTGGATTTTATTTGGACAGGATTTGATTTTTTAGATTTTTTAAATAAATGCATTCTACCCTGGTTAAAACAAAAATCAGAAAATAAATCAATATTTTTAAAAGATAATTAAAAAACAGCTCAATCATATAATTAGAAATAATATAAACAGAATTTGGAAAGTTTTAAGAAGGTTTTTAAAAAACCTTCAAAAAACAAACCTTACCTAAACCCCGGATGGTCTATTGTAATCTGCTTCATTATACCGAGCTAATTGTTTTGCTTTTTTCAGAGTCAATCTGTTTTCAAAGTATTTTGGGTTAAATCTCGAAACTTTAAAAAATTCCTGCATTTTTTTCATAGCATATCGATTCTCTTTCAACTGGCTCAACATAACTAAATCAGAACCCTCTAGATGAATTTCTTTGCCCTCAACATCTCTTTCTGGTTCTTTTAATTGTTTAGACAATATTTTTATCGTTTCAATTTTATTGTTCAATTTTTTTTTTTTTTTTTTTCAACCCATATTTTTAAGAGAAGGTATAACCTCCTAGTATTTGCTACTAGGAGGCCCTTTCGCCCCATTCTCTCATTGGAAATGAAAAAGTTATGAAAGAATCGTAAAAAAATTAATTATGATTAAAGATCTCCCCTTTGCTTCCAAACAGGGTCATAATATAATTTTGGTCTCATATTTTTTTGATTTGTTTTCATTTTTTCACACATCTTTTTTTTATTATTTTGTTGTTAAAAAAAAATAAAGTAAAATTAAAAATCTTTTAATGAGAATTGAAATTTCTTCCCATTCAAAAGATAACAGCCCATTGATTCATTCCATTTCTTATCTTCTTTTCGTGTCATAATTTTATTAGGGAAAGAATATACTTATAGTTTACTTTGCTGAACTTTGATTGGAGTCTTGGATTATAATTGGACTAATTTTTAAATCATTAATTAGACTTCTCCTGAAGATAATATGATGGGAGTTAAAACTAAAAATAAAATTGTCTATGGAATAATTTATAGGTTAAATTTAGCTTAGAAAATATTAGTAAGAATGTTTTCCAATTGAGCTAAATCCTTCAATTCAGCAATTTGACTTTAGGAATAGTGTCCTTAGTAAAAATTATATATACTTAGTATTCATGTTATTTACTTAGTGAGAAAAATGGATGTTAAAAAAATAATTGAAGAAAAGAAGGTAACAATTACAAATAAAGGAATGATATCAATACCCGCAGCATTTAGAAGGAGTTATGGCTTAAAGGATGGTGATAAAGTTCTGATTATTGAAGATGAAGGCACGTTGAAGATAATTCCATTGAAGGATATTGATGAATTGAAGAGAAAATCATACAATACAAAAGAAATGTTGGATCAAATGAAAAAGAGTAAAATAGAAGAATTAAGTAGGGAAGCTTAATGGGAAAAAATATTATCTGTTTAGACACTGGAATGATCACTCTCCTGTATTCAAAAGACACTTCTCAGTCAATTTTACAACTTTTTAAGAAGATTAAGGAGGAAATAATTGAGGCACATGTCGTATCCCCCCTCATGGCTGAAATTTTTTATCATATATGCAGATTAAGCGGAAAAGTAGCAGCAGAAACAATATTAGCAACATTTCTAAACACGTATCCTATTAAATTAGTAAATTTGAATCAATCTCTCATAATTAAAGCAGGTATATTAAAATGTCAACACGCTAAGATTCTGTCATATAATGATTGTTTCACCATAGCATACGCATTAAATAAAAAACTAATATTCCATACTACTGAAAAAACCATAGGAAAAATCTTCCCTACATTAAAGTTGAAAACTTACTCTTTTTAAATGAATTATTAAGGGTTCTTAAAATTTAATAACTGTCATTTCCTATATTATAATGGCTAATAAAAAGTACGTATTAGGTTTAGATGGAATTGAGGGAAAATAAAACTATTTTAATCAAAAAAAAGATCCATCCCTTAGAGATTGAAGATAATTTATTTGAAGGAGTTACACCGTTTTCAAAGGATGAGCTAGATCAAGCAAAAAAATCATTATTTCAGAAAATATAATTATCGATAGTTTTAATTTAGAAATTATTAAACTGATGGGTGATTTAAACTATGGATGCAAAGTTTATATTGCTAAAAATTAGAACGGTTTTAGGAAAGTTTTCAAAAAATCAAAAATTTTTAAAAAAAAGGAGGGTCAATTAAAGACCAATAGGATAATCTGGTCCTCTAATTTTAATACGGATTACTTTCTTTCTTTCTAGTTCATGTTTTCTATTTGGGGTTTTCATTTTCTTATTCACTTTTTTTTTTATTTTTTATTATTTTTATTATGTATTTAGTCCCTATTATAGTTTATCTTACAAAACTCTATTTGGAGTCTTAGATTAGTTCTCGGATCGATAACTATAAATTAGACTTAATGCTATAATTAATTAAAAAGTCTTAAAAACACGTAAGATAATCAATGGCTACTAAAATCAATAAAAATAGCAAGACTAAAATCAATTATCCACCAAATGAATTATTGCATCCTAATTTTGGAAAACCTAACTATGAATTAATAATTCTTTGGATTTTAAATAATAATGAATCTTGTTTATGGGCAAATTTAGAAGAAAAAATTAAACGTTCAACTCTTTCATTATATTTAAGGAAGTTAAGAGAGAGAAAATATATAAAAAAGAAAGATAAACAATATAAAATTAGCCCAGAAGGAGAAGATCGATTTTATGAATTATCACAAGATAAGAAGAAAAAAATGAATTTTCCTCCAGATGCTTTGTTAAATAGGAGGAATTATGATCATTGGATTCTCTGGATGGTTTATAATAACAATTATTGTAAATGGAGAGATTTTCTTGAGGAGCCACTTAGAATAAACCAATCGTCTCTTTCTAAAAATATGAATAATCTTATAGAAACTAAATTAATAAAAAAAGAAAATAAAAAATATCGAATTACTACAAAAGGATGGGAAAAATACACTAATATCTTAAAGCAGTATGACTTAGATAAACAGTCGATTTTAGTTAAAGAAAGCAAACGTATCAAAGAAATTACAAAGAAAACTATTAAGTTCTTTAAGAAGTACGAAATAAAAAATGATGAGATAAGATTTCGATTCCTCAATCTTGTGTTAAAACTACCGGTTGCAGGGTTGGAACATATGGATGATGAGGATGATTACAATAAGATTATGTTGTTTTTATCAATAAATCATCCAAATCAATATCCAGAATATATTTCATTAAAATCTTTTGCTAAAAAATATGATATTGAACAAATTATACTGGATTTTCATATTCTCCATATTGTAGATAAGAATAAGTATCCCGTAAAATTTTTTAAATTGGAGTTAGATGATGGAAAGACATATTATTTTCAAGTAAATGAAAAATTAGAACGGATGCTTAATGTAATAGTTGAAGATCATGTTACTAAATTCACATACTTAAAAAATCTGTATGTGGAAACGTCTGAAGGAGCCCCTCTGTTAACAATGGAAGGCATAGTAGAGGCAATATTAGAGGAGATAGTTGATAGTCTGTTTGACAAAGGATTAATAGAAGTGTTAAGAAGTTTCCTACCAGATTATATCACCTATTTGGCATATAAAATTGAGAAAGAAAGAAAACTTGTAGGCACATTTGATAAATTAGAGGGATTAATTTGGCGAGAAATTCAAGATTACCATTTTGCTGATATAACTATAACGGCACGCTCAGGTGGTAATGAATTTAGCTATGACTTTGATCCTAAGAAGGGTCTCGAGCAATCTTTAGAAGGAGTCAATAAAGTTATTGAACGAAGTCCTAAGAATATTGATCTTTATTATTTCAAAAGCAAGGTTTTAGTTTACTTTGACCAGTACAGTGAAGTCTTAACCCTCTTAAATAGAATGCTGATTGATTTTCCTGATCATGAGAAAGACCTCAAGATGAAAAAAGCCTCTATTCTAAAGAGAATGAGAGATCTTGAAGGAGGATTGGAAATTATCGATGAATGTATTGTTAAATACCCAGAAGATAATGATCTTCTCAATTATAAAGCGTTTTGGTATCAATACTTAAATAATAAAGAAGAAGCCTTAAAAATAATCCAAAAACTCATAGAACGAGAGCCAGAGAATGGAATTTATATCGATACGTATGGTGAAATTCTGATGGCTTTTAATGAGAATGAATTGGCTATAGAAAAATTTCAAAGCGCAATAGAACTGAATCCAGATAGTTGGTATATCTATCAGACGAATATAAAACTTGGAATTTGTTATAGCGCGCTGGAAGATTATGAGTTAGCTCTTGAGCATCTAATAAAAGGAAGAGATCTAATTGATCAATCTCCAAGTGATCTTGATACAAAACAGATGTGGCACTCTTATGCTGATCCCTTTATCGAAGAATGTAAGGTGTTAATGGAAGATTTTTAACATTAGAGTTTAAATCTTTAGCGTATAAATTGGATACAAAAAATAATAAAAACTTAATTACACTCTTCCCATACTATCTATTGTAGTGAAACTAAAATGAACAGATATAATGACTGGTTAATGCAGGCTACAGAGGACATTAAAGCGGCGAATTCAAGCATGAAAAATAAGCATTTCGAATGGGCTTGTTTTCAATCACAACAGTCTGCTGAGAAAGCCTTAAAAGCATTATTAATGGCTTTTAATATTAATAACCAAGGAAATGGGTTAGTATATTTACTTAAAGAATGGAATCGAGTAGTAGATGAAAAACCTGAAGAAAATCATAAAATTTTTGAATCAAAATTTCAAGAATTACTTGAAAATTGTCAAAATTGGATCATCATTTTTTTCAGCCACGATATCCTAATAGATTTGCAAGTGGTTATCCGGCAGAGTATTATAATCAAAAATCTGCGATTAAGAGCATAACTTATGCAAAAAGCATCATAAATTATGTTAAGAAAACCCTTGTACAGATAACGAGTTTGGATGCATAAAGATAAAATAACAAGATTGTTTATGTTATAAAAAGTGGCACGCTCATATATTCACTTAATATATGCTAAATCCAATTTTAAATATCCTTAAAAATTCAACTTTAGATATAAAATAAATATGAGGAAGGGGATTTTATATATTAAACACGGAAACGAAAACGAGAAAATTTTGGAAGGAATTTATATGGATGAAATGAGACTCAAACGATATCGCGACAAAATAAATCATACCACAGATTATTTAAAGGATTTGCCGTTAGAACCTAAGAATGAGTTGGAAAAACGAGGGATCTTTTATTCACTTCAAACTTCAATCGAAGCAATAATTGATTTAGTTGCGATGCTTGTAAAAGATTTAGGAATCCCAGTCAAAGATGACTTCACAAATATCTCAGAAATCGTTAAAATTAAAAAGTTAAAACCAGAATTAGGAGAAAAGCTAAAAAAAGCTAATGGATTGCGAAATATGATAGTGCATAGATACAATTCTTTTGAAGAACAAATAATTCTAAATTTAGTAAAAGAAATTAAAGATCTTTTATATGAATGGATAGAAATCATGGAGGAAATTCTAAATGAATTCAAGTGAGCTTACGAAATTAAGAAAGGATCTAATATACTTGAAGGATAAACATGATGTATTACTGTTTGGATCTCATGTGGAAGGAGGAATACGTCCCGGATCTGATATAGATATCGCAATACTTTCTTTGGATAAAGATAGAGATAAAAATTTGAAGTTGTATGAGGAACTACTGGGGAAGTTTCCATTAAAATTTGACATTCACGTTTTTGAATTATTTCCTATCTACATCCAAATTTCTATAATTGAGAATTACTTAGTAGTCTTTGGAGATCTGTTAGAAATTTCAGAGTATTTTTATGAATTTCGCAAAATTTGGGACGATTGTAAGTATCGTATACTATCTAATCAATTTTCAAGTAACAAGGAACGCCTATCTTTATTAAAATGATGAGTCAAAGAAAGAACACTACTTAACCACTTACATAGCTTGATTTATTTCCGTGGGTTCAAAGTGAGGTGAATTTCGTCCCATGATTTCGAGGATATATAGTTAAATTATTGGATAAATGAAAACCATAAATTTTCAATTACAATTAACATTCTATACTTTTAATTTTAAATATGCTTAAAATTCCAACTTTAAATATTATAAATTTCAGATGGAATCAATGTGGATGAAGTGAGGATCATCGAAGTTCATAGTTTTGGATTATTTGCGACAAATTTGGAAACAATATTAACCTAAAATTGCAAATAATTTAATAAAAATTATTGAATTTTTTAATAAAACACATATCTAATTAAATAAGACAATAATTATAGTTACTAATTATTTTTTTATTATTTATTATGATTCGTTCGGTATTAATTGCTAATCGGGGAGAAATTGCGGTTCGAGTGATTCGTGCATGTCGGTTAAAGAATTTGAGATCTATTGCTGTATTTTGCGACGAAGATAAAGATTCCTTACACGTAAAAATGTCAGATGAAGCATACGGTTTGGGAGAGGAATCTGCTGACTGTACTTATCTGAACATACCAAAGTTACTTGAAATAATTGAACGTTCTAAAGCGGATGCTGTCCATCCAGGATATGGATTTCTAAGTGAAAATGCCGAATTTGCCAGAGAAGTAATAAAAATGGGTAAGATCTTTATAGGACCTAGTCCTGAGATTATTGATTTCTTAGGCAACAAAGTTCAAGCCAAGAAACTTGCCAGAAAAGTTGGTCTACCGGTTTTACCTGGTTCAGATGGATTTGTTCATTCTTTTGAGGAAGCTAAATTAGTAGCAGATAGGATTGGATATCCTATTATAATAAAGGCCGCCTTTGGAGGAGGGGGTCGAGGAATGGAAATTGTAGGTTCTGAGGAAGAATTGAGGAATGCTCTAGAGGGGTGTCAATCAATAGCTTTAAAGTATTTTGGACGAGAGGAAGTGTTAATTGAAAAATCGATCGAAGGACCCCGACACGTAGAAATTCAATTTATAGGAGATAATTTTGGAAATGTTATCCATTTAGGGGATCGTGAATGTACGATTCAACGATCTCACCAAAAACTTATTGAGGAAGCCCCGTCTTTCTTACCGAGAGATTTGATGTATGAATTAGCAGAAAAAACATGCGAATTAGCCCGTGAATTACATTATTCAAATGTAGGAACAGCAGAATTTCTTTGGAAAGATGATAAAATCTATTTTAATGAAGTTAATCCAAGAATCCAAGTGGAACATGTGGTTACTGAAATGGTTACTGGAATTGATTTGGTAGAAGAACAATTAAATGTTGCTTCAAACAAGCCTTTGGATTTTACTCAAGAGGAAATTTCATTAAACGGACACGCAATTGAATATCGAATAAATGCCGAAGATCCTAATAATTACTTCTTACCTCAAAATGGGAGAATTACTCATCTAATCGTTCCAGGTGGCCCAAAAGTACGATTTGATAGTCATATTTACCCAAATTATGTAGTTCCTCACAATTTTGATTCATTAATAGGAAAACTAATAGTTTGGGGGCAAAATAGAAGAAAAGCGATAACACTATCTAAACACGCGTTAAAGGAATTAGCTATTTCAGGAATTAAAACGAATTTAGATCTTCATAGGGTAATTGTTGAAACAAAGGATTTCATAAAAGGTGATTTATCCACCGACTTTTTATACCGAACTCATATTACTAATGATTTACAAGATTTTGAGAGAAAGAAATTAGCTGCAGTGTTTCAATTGTATAAAGAACTTAATTTTTCAATTCAGCCAGTACAAAATTTCTCAACGCAATCTAATAAATGGCGAGATACTGCAAAAATTGAGCAAATACGTTAAAAAAGATTCCTTTTTCAATTTTAACTGTTAGATTTAATAATATTTCTCTTTAAACTAATTCTAAGCCTCTATTTTGATTAACTGTTGATCTTGACTTACATTATCATCGACACTTACGAAGATTTGAGTTATTTTCCCTTTTATGGGAGATAATATTCTGTTTTTCATTTTCATTGCTTCTAATATTAATACCAGTTGTTCTTTTTCAACATGGTCTTGTTCTTTAACTAAAATTTGTAGGATTTTCCCAGGAATAGGTGCTTGAACAATAGCTTTTTTAATCCGTTGGCTTTCAGCGCTCGTGTCTACTGATTTTAAATAGGGTTTTATTTCAATATCGATTTCTTCACCTTCTAAGAATAATATCCCATCAATCAGTTCCAAATTAAACTGACAATCTTCAAATGACACTCTATATAATTTTTCAGTCTCTTGAATCACTATAGGTGAATAAATATGTTCATCAACTTTTAATTTTCCATCATCTAACGGAGTTATAATATATTCTCTTCCGCGAAATTTCACTTTTTTTTGCATAATTGTTTTCTCCTTATAGGGTTATATTGTTTGATACTAGGTGACTATGAAAGAAATCAACAATTTTTTCACACATCATTCGAAAATGATTTTTATCAGTAAAATTATGATTTGCACCATCTAGTATCTCAATTTTCTTATTTTTAGATTTAACTTTGTTAAAAAGCTGATGAAATCCATGTTCTGGGAATAGAGCATCTTTATTCCCCGCGATTAAATAAAACGGTATTGTTAAATTATTTGCTAATTTATCGGGATTAAATTGTTTGGTTTGTTCAGCATATGCTTCCTTAAAATCGACATCTGGAAATCTCATTTCATTATTGCGAGTTAATGCTCTTATAAAAAACTTAAACAACGGATTTTTTGGGATAATTTCAGTATCAAAAACTGGAGAGCGTATAGCAATACATTTCACTCGATTATCCCTTGCTGCATGGCAAAGAACCATTGCCCCACCAAAACTTTCCCCTAACAAACCAATTTTTAATGGATTTATTTTAGGAAAGTGGACTAATTGATCTATTACTTGTTCAATATTAGCTTGAGCATCATAATATGTAAAAATACCCGTACTTGTTCTTACTCCTTGATGATCGTAAGAGAAATAAGCAATATTATTCTCAACAAAATAGTGTGCAAATCTTTGTTCATCTTCTTCAGGTGATTTTCCAGGCATCCCATTAACTCGAATAACGAGTGGGAAGAGACTGTTAGTATTTGTTTTGTGAATATTAGTTTCAGGTAAAAAAAGAATACTGTGTAAAGTTTCAGAACGCACATTAATTTCTATTACTATTTTTTCCACAATAAACACCTAATCATTTTATATAAATCCATAAATTAAATCTCACAATAAGATAAAACATATTTTTCAGTAAATTCAGATTTTAGCTTTAATTTTTTGAATTTTGTGGGGAATTCTGCTTGATCCTTCTTGGTTATCAAAGAAAAATTCCTCTGCTTTTCATCAAACTTTAATTCAAAGTCGCGAAAATTAACGTGAAAACCTTCCCCAATCGCTTTTGAGAAAGCTTCTTTAGCAGTCCAATATATTGTTCCCAATTTATTATTTTCCGATATAAGCTCTCTTTCCGATTCGGTAAATACTTCTTTATAAAAAGATGGAGATCGTGATTCAATTAATTCTAAATCAATTCCAACTTGGTTTTTACTCATGATTGCGACAGAAAATTCATGTGAATGGCTAATAGAAAGATTAATTGGAATCTTTTGATTATCTTTGTTTGAATAATAGAAAGGTTTTCCTTTTTCATCCTTTTGAATTTCAACATCGAGATATGAGATAATTTCAGATAATTGTTTTATATAACATTCTTTCGCAGCAATGATTCCAGCAAAATACTCGAGTTTTCTTTTTTCATTTCTAAAACGCTTAGAAGCTTCAATCTCATTTTTAGTTAGGTAAGTTTCCAAAAATTTACTGTCTGTTTGAAACAATAATTTTAATTTTTCTATTGGAAGGATTTGAAGATTGTTAGACATTTTTCCATTTTTAAGAAGATAATATTCTTTAAGTGTAACTAAATAATCGGAAAGTCTTTCTGAAAGGTTAAATGAAAGCGGAGAGTGGATAATTTCCAAATTTTTAACTTTTGCAATAATTTCGTAATTTTCACCCAATAATACCGAATTATAATAAGAACGTTCTTCATCTGTCTTCAAAAATTTAGCAACTACGTATTTCGGCTGTTGTTTTGATAGTATTTCTATAGTAGAAATTTTAGAGGGGAGGGATAAGTGATTGTAGACAATAACATCAAATAACGCTGCTGTTTGGAATATACTCTCAAGAGCTAGAGGTTCAAGTTGAAAATTATCTCCTTCACTATTTTTGGTAAGTGAAGTTGTTGGAATATCGACTTTTGCTACTATTTTTCCATTTTCTAATTGAATTATTTCTTTTAAAACCTGGAATTTGTTTCCATGGAAAAAAATCTCGTATATTTCATTTTTATCAAGTAGAGGGATTAATGGTTCCGAAATAGGTTCCTTTTTCCATCTCATTTTTTTTATAGGCTTACCAAATTTTGCATTAAAATGTTCTTTAATAAGAGGTTTTCCTTTTAAAACAAGGGGAAAAGTCTTCGAATAGAGAGTAATCTCATTATTTGAATTATTATATTTTAGTTCTACTTCAACTGACTTGTTTATTGGGATTTTCAAGGGAGTGTGAAAGTTAATATTTGAAATTGAAGTCATAGGTTCTTCAAACACTTGGTTATAGAATTCTGCGAAAGTTTCCAGAACCATTACCCCAGGGAATACTGGTTTTTGCTGAATTTGATGATCAAGTAAGTAAATATCATATTCTGAATTTAGGGTATTTGAGCCAATAATAAAATCTGGTTGATAATTCATTTTATTTAGCATCGGATATTCCAATTTATCAATTGTTTTAGTAACATCCAATTTTTCTTCGAAAATCCCTAACTTTCCACCAACAATATATTCTCCTTTGAATTTATTTAATACCAACTTTGAAAATATTTTCACTCCGATATGCGATGGAATAGGAACGACTCCTGCTTGAGTAAGGATTTGTAGAGTTGAACCCTGAGTGGCCATTCCAATATCACCCCATGCTGTCCAATCAATGGATAAGAATGGATTTTTACGCTGAGAATAGTTCCAAGCTAACCTTGATAAATAGGCATTTGCAAACGCATAATCTATTTGACCTTGATTACCATAACGCCCTGCAACTGATGAAAATGCTACAAAATATTTTACATTTTGAATCTTTAGATGCTTTAAGACGTTTAAGAAACCTCCTACTTTAACGTCAACAACTTTATGAGCCATTTTCAAGTTTTTCTTCAGAAAATTCTTTGATTCCTCGATACCAGCTCCATGAACGACGATCGTTATTGGTTTTTCTAGTTTATCTTGGATTTGTTGGAATGTGTTCTGCATTTTTTCTTCGTTGGTCACATCAACAGCATAATATTGGACTTTGAGACCCTTTTTCCTTAAACTTTCGATGTTTCGAAGTGTATCTAACTTATCTAGAAAATTCTTCCATTCTCTTTTGATCATAACAGGAGTTACCCTGTCCTGCTTAGATTTCAATAAATTAGTCAATTCTTGCTTTTTTTCCTCCAGCATTTCAGGAGTATGAAGTAAGTATTCATGTAAGGAATCATCATAAGGTGCTAACCCTAATAATATAAGTTCTGGTTTAACATTATTCGTCAATTCATCGATGCAAGCAAAAGTTATTCCTTGTGCCCCTCCAGTAGCTAATAAAACATCCTCAGTTGATATAAAATATTTTTTCTGCTCGGGAAATTCTCCCAATTTTTTTCTTAATAATGTATACCTAATGCCATCTTTATAGGCTACTTCTTCGATTTTATCCCAAATTGAAATTTCATTAATAATCTGCTCTGGATTCACTGAATAAATGAGTTTGATTGGAATTTGAAATTCTCGATTTAAAGTTTTTATAAATGCCCCGACACTAGAGGAGAGAGCGTTAGCTCCATTTTCCCAGCCAAAATAAGGCTCTGGAGCAATAATAATGATTTTTTCAATTGGTGATAAATTTATCGATTGAAAAATAATGAATAAACTGTCAAAAAAAGTTAAACTTTCATTAAGGGAATATTGAGTATTATCTGGAATGACTAGAATGATAATATTGAAGTCCTTATCAAAGGGAAATTCACTTTCTTTATTTTTTAAACTTTTTACAAAATTTTCCTCACCGAGGATATCGAAAATTTGAATCTCTAATCCTTTTTTAAGGAGTTCTTTGTATAAGTTTTGATAATTCGATAATCCAGAATTTATGTTAAGAATTAGAGTCTTTGAATTCTTAAACTTTGTAACCTTTTCCACTTGAGCTAATTTAAAAATTCGAGAAGGGATTACTTGTGAAATATAAATCTCTTCTTCTTTTTTAGATTCCTCCAATGAACCACCAGCAATTTTAGGAATTTCTAATTTTTTTTCAGGTAACGTTGATGTTTTATTAACAAATTGCATGATAAATTCAGTTATCTCATTAGGAGTGCGTATTTCAGTGATATTTATCTCGATAGATTCTTCTACATTATAAAAAATACGCAATTCTCCGAAAATTTCAGCTTGTTTTACAGTGTCAATTCCCAAGTCTTCCTCTAAGTCATAATTATCCTCAATATCAATAATATCATAACCTGTTTTGTCAGCAATAACCTTCTTTATCATGTTTTTTACTTGATTCCTATAGTTAGACTCACCTATTTCCGTGTCGGTACTTTTACGAGCATTATCAATGTCAGGTTCTGTATTTTGAAGCCTTAAATATTCTTGAATTTTTTGGATAATTTCTTTAATATTTTTTAGCCCTACCAAATTAATTTCTGTATCCTCAGAGATTTTCAAATAATTCCGCAATTCCCCAAAAATTTCTGCTTGTTTAACCGTATCAATCCCTAAATCTTCTTCTAGATCAAATTTAATATCGATGTCCTCAACATCGTACCCTGTCTTTTCTGAAATGATTTTTATTAATTTATTTTCAAGTAAATTATCATCTACACTTGGAATTTCAACAAGATCAGAATCCAAAAACTCACTGAGCATTAATACGATTGCATTAATAGTCCGGTAGTCTGCTATATTAAAGGAATCATCAACTTCTAAATTCCATTTTTCTCGAATTTCTCCGAAAATCTCTGCTTGCTTAACAGTATCAATTCCCAGATCCTCTTCTAAATCATAATTTTCCTCAATATCTTCTGGATCATAACCAGTCTTCAAAGCTATGATGTACTTGACTTCGTTTATGATTTTACTTGTACTAAATGAGGTTAATTTCTGCGAGATCTCTGTTGTTAGTGGTGATACAGTAGTTGGTTTTACAGTAGAAATGCGCTCCGTTTTCATTTTTAAAACTCTGCCATCAGTGAATAACAGTTTTCCATTTCCACCTATATTTTGAAGCCATTTTTCATAAGTTGGATCGCTAAAACGACCATTAAATGATACTAAGCGGAATAGAACAATAGCTATCTGAGAACCGAATCCCGCAGCGAAGCGTAAGGCATATTTTTTTCTTTCTTGTGAACCTTTTGAAAAATTAAATTTAGCATAATTGGGATCAATTCTATCAAAATTCGCTATCGGAGGAATACGCCCTTTCTCCATTGATTTTATTGCGACTGCTTCTTCGATTCCAGCACCCATTGTGTGACCAGTATATCCCTTAGTATTAATTATAAGCATATTATAAGCATTTTCTCCAAAAGCTTTTTTTAAGGCATCTAATTCAGACTCAGCACTTCCACCTCGAGCAGGAGAATATGTTTCATGACTTACAAACATTCCTTCATTTGCTAACTCATTTTTAGTAATACCATGCCTTTTTTCCATTTCAATAACGAATTCAGCTAATTTTTGACTAATGTGTGCTCTATCTAATCGAGTTCCGTGATAGGCACTATTTGCAAAATATGAACCAAGGATTTCTACGATCGGTTTGACTCCTCTGGCTTTAGCTTCAGATTCTTGTTCAATAACAAATGCACTTGCTCCAGCACCTAAAATAATTCCATTTCTCCCTTCACCAAATGGGAGAACTGCCTCTTCCCAGCGAGATTTATTTGTAGCTGCCCCACTCGCTAGAAAACCTGCTCCAATCCATTGAAAGAGATTTTTACTTGTTACATTATCACCTGTAATAACTATAACGCGCTTGCATCTCCCAGTTCGAATCCAGTCTTCAGCAATCCCTAATGCTTGAGGAGTAGAAGCACAAGCAGCATTAATGGCAGTATTTGGTCCCTTAGCTTTTATTAATTGAGCAAATTGAGAATGTCCCATAGATAGTACCCGAAATAAAAATGATCTATCAAAATCTTTATCTTGCGACTTAGATATTTCTTCAGCTAAGTTATCATATCCCGGAAAAGCAGAAGCAAAAATTATACCTGTATTATCTTGTAATTCTTCTGGTAATACCCAGTCGCCTGATAGTATTTTACCGGTTGACGTTTTAATATTACTTCGAATTAACGGAATTCCCGCATCTTTTAATGCTTCAAAACCAGCGCAAATTGCTAATTGAAAGGTGATATCTAATGCGTTAAGCAGTTTAGGATCGAGTTGATAATCATCAATAGGATTAAAATCGCCTAGTTGCCCTGCTAAATGAATTACTTTAGATAAATCATCCACTGGCACAAATTTAGCATTTCCATTTGGTGACTTTTCTAACCGTGTTATATTTTTGTTAAGCAACTGGTCTTGATATTTATTGCTTATCGTCTCAATGAAATTTTTTCCTTGCAGAATATCATCAATATTCTTATTATCGAAAACTTTTCTATTCTTACCAGGGAGTCCGATTCCTACTCCAGTAATTACTACGGGAATAGTGCTGAGCTTTTTCCCATTATCAGTATATTGTTTATCAAGAAAAGATTGATATTTTTTAATAAAATTATGAAATCCATTAATTAGAACAGAAGATAATAATTCTTTTTGCTCATCTAAGAAATTGTTAAAAAAAGGAAGCTGCCTTATTTTGTTTAATTCATCATGTGAACTTAAAATTTCATGTTTTATGTGAAGTATAGAGGTTTCTCTTGTTTCACTTGATTTCTGTAAATTTAGAGTTGATGAAGAGCTTTCAATTAAATTGGCAATTTTTTGGGGTGTTATATGTTTAAATTTCTCAATTATTTTATGGATCTGTTCCCCCTCAGGCGATTTAGGCGACATTGTAAAATCGACTTCAATTTCTTTATTTTGTTTCAAAATATCCTTCGTAAAAAAGAATAAAGCTTTTTTCGGTCCAATTTCTAAAAATTTCCGTCCTCCATCACGATATATACTTAAAGTCTCTTCAATCCACCTTACAGGTGAAGTTATTTGTTTAAGAAGGATGGATTTAATCTCATCAGGATTTTCAGAGTAACTATTTCCTGTAACATTACTAAATACGGGTATTGTAGGGGATTTGAACGTGATTGATTTAAGAAATATTTTCAACTTTTCTTCTGCATGAGCTACAAATTTCGAGTGGAATGCGTTCGAAACATTTAACTTCAGTGCGCGTATTCCTTTATCTGAAAAGATTTTAACTGCATTTTCAATTGCGGAGACTTCACCAGATATGACAATTTGAGAGAGAGAATTATAATTTGATATTGACAAATCTTCACTAGAGATTTCATGTAAAGCATTCTCTACTATTTCTGAAGATGTAAAAATAGCTGCCATAGAACATTGAACTCCCGAGGGTAACTCTTTCATTGCCTTTCCTCGTTTAATTACTATTTTTAGTCCATCCTCAAAACTTATAACTCCAGCAGTAGTTAAAGCAGCAAATTCTCCTAAACTATGCCCACCAACAATTCCTGGGTTAATACCCTCGGATTTAAGAAGATTTACTAGAGCCATTTCAACTGAATAGATAGCAGGTTGTGTAAATTCCGTTTGTCGCAGTTTATGCGAGTTTTCTTCCTTAGTTAAATTGGGTGATCCGAAGATAATTTCAAGTAGATCAAAATCAGCGAAATTTTTACAAATTTCATTAGCTTTATCGAGAGTATTTCTTACCACTTGAAATTTTTGATATAATTCTCTTGCCATTCCAACATATTGGCTTCCTTGACCGCTAAATAAAAAACAAAGCTCATTAGGAGATCTATCAGAGGATGGAATTAAATCTGGAACCATTATTGGGATCTTATCCTTTATACTCTCAAGAGAAGATACATGATATAATTGAGGTAAGAATTCTTCAAGTATCACATGATAGTTCGTTCCTCCAAAACCGAATGAAGACACACCTGCTCTTCTTATTCCAGATTCAGGAGTTATCCAATTTTTGGGTTCAGTATTTACATAATATGGGCTTGTATCCCAATTTATAGAGGGATTAGGAGTTTCAAAATTTATTGATGGTGGGATAATTTTATGATGTAAAGCTAATACGGTTTTAATGATACCGGCTATACCAGAGGCACTTTTAAGGTGCCCAATTTGACTCTTGATTGATCCTATTGCTAGTTTTTGTTCAGTCTTTCTGTCGAAGAAAAGATCTTTTAATATATTTAATTCAGTGGCGTCTCCAACAATAGTAGATGTTCCATGACATTCAAGGTATTGAATATCTGATGGCATTATATTGCTGGATTTTAAGGCTCGTTCAATAGCTAACCGTGGACCTTCAGGATTTGGAGCAGTAATGCCCTTTCCCTTTCCATCAGAAGAACCACCGTAACCGCTAATAATTGCATAAATTTTATTTTTATCTTTAATTGCATCTTCAAGGCGTTTCAAAACCAAAAATCCCGCTCCTTCACCCATGACAAACCCATTAGCACGAGCATCGAATGGATAAGTTCCATCTTCAGATAAAGCACCTATCTTACAGAATTTAACATAAGTTTGGGGATCCATTGAACTATCGGATCCACCTACAAGAGCAGTATCATAATCTTTAACAAGTAGCCCATTGATTGCTGTGTCGATTGCAGCCAAACTAGAGGCACAAGCAGCATCAGTTGTCATACTTTTACCGGTTAAATTAAAAACATTAGCAATTCTACCAGCAATAATGTTTGATAATTCACCTGGCATTGTGTCTTCATTAATAACTGGAATCTGTTTAATAATGCTATCTTCAAGATATTGAATTAGGTTCTCTTTTACATCTGGATTCAGAATCTTTTGAGAACTTGCTTCATTGATTCTGTATTTAATTTCATTAAAAAGTACGCGTTTATTACTGAGACGTTGGGCATCTCCTCCAGAAGAGTTGCCAACAATTATAGCAATGGGTAATCGTTGTTTTCCATCAGTAGGATAACCTGCATCAATAAGTGCTTCTTCCGCTGTTTTAATTGCCCAAATTTGAACCAAATCCATTCTTTGAGCCATATTTGGGGGAATACGATATTTAATCGACTTAAATTCATAATTTTTAACAAATCCACCGATTTTTGTATAAGTTTTATCAATGATCGAATGATTTTCATCAAAATAGATAGCGGGTTCCCACCTTTCATGTGGAACTTCTGTAATTGAATATTTTTTGTTTTTAATATTATCCCAGAATTGAGCAATGTTTTCTGCATCTGGAAACATGCCACCTAATCCGATGACCGCAATCTTTTTTCCATATGATATATCTCTTTCTGCTTTAATTTCTTCAATTATTGACTTACGACTTGAAGATATTTTTAAAACTTGACTTGACTTCACCTTGAAAAAATTCCATCCTTCTTCAATGACGTCATAATGAATTTGAGGAATACTTCTAACGGTTTTTTGTAGGGAAATAGAATCACCTGTCATAAAGACACCATTGGTTAGTTGATTATCTTTTGAAGTTGGAATAAATTGAGTAGATTCGGTTCCTTCTACATGGTCTTCGTTCCATATTTCCGCCTTTGAAGCAATTCTTAATGCCCCCAAATTATCTTTTTCAAACAGTTCCTTTCTATTTGAAATAGAGATTCCTTGAGTTTTTCGTAAAACTTCATTTTTAAGTGTTTTACATGCAAATCCGGAAGGGATTACTCTCGCTCGGGTATTCACACTTGTGCCTATTATCGTTGTAAAAGAATTATTCAATAGAAGTTCCTGATAAACTGGTGATAATGCGTGAGTACTAACAATTTCTTCGCTCAGCAGATAAGCAGTACCCATTTGAATTCCTGGATTTATTAAATCTAAGTGGTTCCCAATCATACTCGCTAACATAGCTGTACTGATTTTATTTGTGATACCTCCTGCGAAAATAATGTTCACTTTCTTTGGGATTTCTTTCTTGTTCATATCCAAGTATTCTAATATGGTCTCCCAGAGAATAAAGGAAGAAAGCATACCAATATGGCCACCACATTCGTTTCCTTCTAAAATAATAAAATCAAGGTTTTTTTTTATTGCGTCTTTAAACATAGATAAAGCAGGTGCATGAATTAATATTGTGTTGCCTAATTTTTTGATTTTGACCCCTAGATCGATGGAACTCGCTGCTACCAAGGTTATTTTGGGTCCATGTTTTGAAATTGATTTAAGATGCTCTTCTCTTCTTGACCTTACTACTTCTAAGCCAATGATACCACAACCATAAGGTTTCTCAGACAATTCACTAACTGCTGCTCCAGATAATAAACTCTCAGCTTCATTTCCTAATAAACCTCCAAGAGCAAATATTGGAAGAGCACCATTTTCTGCAACTTTTTTAGCAAACTCTAGTTGATCAGAGATGTTTGCCATTGGACCTTGAATGATTGGATAGGATATATTAAAGAGTTGTGCAAAATCAGAATTTTTGGCAAAAGGCCAGTAATTTTGAATACTTTTAATCTGATCTTGGATTATTTTAGGTACGCTATTTAAAAAATTCTCTAAAGTATTAAAAGTGTTAAGAATATAATTCGCAAAAGAGATACCTTGATCACTGGGCAACCAAGAATGTTTAGGGTTAGGATCAGAGAATAGCTGAAACTTGTTTTCTAATTCTATTACTTTTTGATACAAATCAGACTTGAGAACTCCACTTTTATCGTTAATTTCTTCACGTAAATATGATAACTCTTTAACTTCAATCTCCTTTATTGATCGGATTGATTTATTGCCTAATTTTCCCATCAAGCGATAATTATATCGCGAAGATTCTAGTATCAGATAAAAATCATTTTCTTTAATTGTCGTTATATATTCTTTAAATTCCGGACTTATAGGGCATTCAGAGAATAAAAATAACTGGCTTTCTAAAACAATCCCTAAAGCTCCCCCTATAAGAGCTGAACATATGTTATATACACCAAGTCCTCCTTGAATTATGAATGAAAGTCCAGCTTTATGAAATTCTTGAATAAGGATAAAACTGGTTTTTGTACCAACCATTCCTCCTGCTTCATTTCCTTTTACAAGAAATAAATCGGACCATTCTGCATTTTTATAAGCTTCTTCTAAATAGCACACCTCAGATAATAGCAAATTAGAATTTTCTTGCATTTTTTTTACTTCTTGGGAATTTGGAGAAAAAGCACAAATGATTATCGGGATTAAACCATTAAATTCAATTGTATTGAGAGCTTTTTGGGTAGGTATTCGAATACCCCACATATTATCAGTGGCAGAGGATGAACGTAATGTTTCAAGAACTTTTTGATATTGATTTGAACTTAAACCTTCAAGATCGACTAGTCCCACTCCCCCTAATTGACTTATTTTGATTGAAAGAGAAGGATCAGCAATACCTTTAGGTGAATACCCCCAAATAGGAATCTTATTCTTTAAAACTTCTAAAATTTTTTGTTTTTGTTCCATAAAAATCATCAATTCTATAAATTAAATTAATCTTAAATTAAACTGGAGAGATTCCATGCTTTCTTTTGGGAGTTTGTTCACGTTTAGTTGTAAGGAAGTTTAATCCTTTAATAATTTCATCACGAGTTTCATGTGGAAAGATCACATTATCTAAATATCCTTGCTCAGCAACTTGGTAAGGGTTTGAAAATTCTCGTTTATATTGTTCTGTAAAACCATTTAACAACTTTTCAGGATCTTCTGCATTTTTCAGGTGATTTCTATAAAGGATCTTGCATGCACCTTCGGCACCCATTACAGCAATTTGAGCAGAATCCCATGCAAGATTGATATCTGAGCCCAGATTTTTTGAGCTCATTACTATATAGGCACCTCCATAAGCCTTGCGTATAATAACAGTGATTTTCACTACCGTTGCTTCCGAATATGCAAAAAGTAATTTAGCACCATGTCTGATAATCCCAGAATTCTCCTGTCTAATTCCTGGCATGAACCCAGGGACATCTACTAAAGTTAATAGTGGGATATTAAATGCGTCACAGAATCGAATAAATCGTGCTGCTTTATCGGATGCATTATAATCTATTGCGCCACCAAGATGTAAAGGCTGGTTCGCAATTATACCTACAGTATGATTTTCCAGTCGCCCAAATCCTATTACCATATTTTTGGCCCATTCTGGAAAAATTTCAAAGAAAGAATCCTGATCTACAATTACTTCAACTGCATCTTTCATATCATAAGGTTCATTTTCATTTTTCGGCACTATATGTTCTAATAAGTGTGGATCCACTGCTATGGATTTTTGTGAAGGGTGAGGAGGGTCATCTAAATTATTTGAGGGTAAATAAGATAATAACTTTTTTACTATTTCTAGTGCCTCTTCTTCAGTATCCGCAGCTCTATGACATACACCTGAAGTTTTGCTATGAATTTTTGAGCCCCCTAAATCTGAAAATGAAACTTCTTCTCCTGATACTGATTTTACTACTTGAGGACCAGTTATAAACATAAAAGCGTTCCTTCCACCCATAATTATAAAGTCTGTTAATGCTGGGCTATAAGCGGCACCCCCAGCAGAAGTACCTAAGATAACCGAAATTTGAGGAATAACTCCAGAAGCTCGAATGTTTCGATAAAATATATCTCCTAATCCAGCTAATCCATCTACACCTTCCTGAATTCGAGCACCCCCAGAATCTATTAATCCAATTATTGGACAGCCCATTTTCAATGCTAAATCCAGAATTTTACTTATTTTTTGAGCATGAGCTTTTCCAATCGTTCCTCCTAATACGGTAAAATCTTGGCTGTAAAGGAAAACTTTTCGTCTATCGATTGTACCATATCCAGTTATCACTCCATCTCCAAGATATCTTTTCTGATCCATCCCAAATTTGTCGCAGTGATGCTTCACAAATGAGTCGATTTCTGTAAAAGAATTAGGATCGACTAACAGTTCGATTCTTTCTCTTGCTGTTAGTTTACCTTTTTTATGTTGAGCTTCTATGCGTTCCAGTCCGCCCCCCATTTTTGATTCATCTCGAAGTTCTTGCAATTTAGTACTGAAATCAAGATTATCTTCGGATTCTTTCTCTTTTAAAATCATATTTATCAATTATATAGGTAGATATTATACCGTTATTCTCTCAACAAATGCTAAAAGAGAGTTTTTAATTTATAATATGTTTATTCAAATGATTAGTTATTTTAATCAATAGTTAATTTAAAAAAGTTTTACTTGAAAACACACTATCAAAAGTATTAAATTTTAAAAGATTTTATTAAAGATTCATTGGATTTTTATTAAATTCCATAGCTGACACAGTAATGTTAAGATAAAGATTTATAACTCTAATTATAAAGAAATTAAATAAAAAAAGTAAAAATAAAATTGAGAAATTTACTTTTTTTATATAAGGAGTACAATGATTGTTTTTGATATAAATAAATAGTAAGGTTTTTTCTACAGATGTATGAGAAAGATTTTTGATAAGTATAAGCCATTGTTGATAGGTTTTATTTCGGGGGGTACAGCCTTCATTATTGAGATACTAGTCTTTAATTTCTTTCCAGCTTCGCATGAAATTCACGAAATTTTGATAGGAATTTTAATATTTCTTAATTTCTTTATTACAAGCATATTTTTTCAATATTCTTATAATAATAGTAAAAAGAAAATAGAGTATAAAGAGAGAGGAAAAAAGGAAGCTCAAAATAAGTTAAAGGAATCTGAAGAAAAATATCGGGTGCTTTTTGATAGTTCTCCATTTGCTGTTGGTCTTATAGACATGACTGGAAAGATAATAGATGTAAATTGTGTTCATGAAATAGAAGCAGGTTATAGTAAAGAGGATCTTATTGGTAAACCCTTTACAGAGGTCTTTGTTATTACTGAAAAATACCTACCTATTATAGCAAAAGAATTTAAAAATTTAATTAAAAATGGTATTTCAGAACCACAAGAAATTCAAGTTTATAACAAAGATGGAAGTTTAATTTGGATTTATTTATATGCTTCTCTAATTAAATTAGGCAACAAATTAGTAATTCAGGTGATTAGCCAAAATATTACTACTAGAAAAGAAGCTGAACAAGAATTAATAAAATTAAATAAAATAAAATCAGAATTCCTCAGAAGAGCCTCTCATGAGTTAAAAACACCACTTATTTCAATTAAAGGATTCTCAAATCTTATTTTGTCTTTATATGGTAATCACCTAGATTCGGAAATTATTTCATATTTAAACGAAATAGATCATGGTTGCGAACGACTTCAATTCATTATTAACGATTTATTAAAAGCCTCTCAATTGGAATCATTTGATTTAATACATGATTTACACGAAGGATATTTAACATTTCTCCTTAAGTTTTGCGTAAGTGAATTGAGAGATCTTGCAATTCGAAGAAAACACTCTATTAAATTAAATATACATAATCAATTATACGTAAATATTGAAAAAGAGGAAATTCACTCGGTTCTTTCAAATTTATTAAGTAATGCGATTAAATATACTCCACCAAATGGTAAAATAGAAGTGGAAACAAAATTGACTGAGGGTTTTGTTATTACCTCAGTAAGAGATAATGGAATTGGTTTTACTGATGGACAAAAACAGAATTTATTTCAACAATTTGGAAAAATCGAACGCTATGGTCAAGGGTTAGATTTAGGAATTGATGGTACTGGTTTAGGATTATACATTTCAAAAAGAATTGTGGAGTCGCATGGGGGGAAAATTTGGATGGAATCCGAAGGCAAGAATAAAGGAAGCACTTTTTATTTTTCACTTCCCTTTATTCCACAATAAAGACAAAGGTTAAGATTAACGATAAAAGAAAATTGTTATATAAAAGGATTAGTTGAACTAATGATATCGAAGATAAAAATTATATACATTGAAAAAACGGGATCTACCCAAGATTCAGTCTTAGAATATCTTCAAAACGATTATTTTCCCTCTTTATTATTAGTCGCTAAAATCCAAACTAGCGGTCGCGGAAGAAAGGATGGGGATTGGTTTTCTCCACTAGGTGGATTTTGGGCGACTCTGGGGATCTCAACCTCAATACTTTTAAGCGAAGCCCAATTAGCAATGATTCATTATTTTACAGCCACTTTATTAACACGAGTTATTAGTGAAGACTATGATTTATCAGTTCAGATTAAGTGGCCCAATGACTTAATCTATGAAAACAAAAAACTCGCGGGTATCTTGATAGATTATGTTACCGGCACTCAAAAAAATTATATTTTGATTGGAATGGGAGTAAATTTGAATAATTCACATCATGAAATGCCAGAAGATATAAAATCAATAGCAATATCTATTAAGGACATATTGCATAAATCAGTCTCTCTTGATGATTTCGCTCAAAAAATTTGTTTTTATGCTCATCGCTATTTTTCACCAATTACGGAAAATAATCTAAAGAATATCCAGTTGTTAATCAATGAATACAATCAACATTCTCAAATTTATGGAAAGGAAGTAATCCTTGATGATTCAGAGAGATATTATTGTGATGGAATAAATAATAAGGGACAAATGCAATTTAAGAATGTCAACAATAAAAAATTAAATTTAACAATAAACGATTTAACACGAGTTAGAAAGATAATTTCCCCATATATAGACGGCTGATATTATTCTCTTTCTTACTTTCGCTCTACATTCGCTCTACAAATATTGAAATAATTTTATTTCCAAAACCTCCAAAATTGCTGGTTATTTAGAAAAATAGTAGGAAATTAATTGAAGAATTATAAAATATTTAGTAGACAAAATATAAGAAAGATAAGTCTTAATTTAGATCTGTTAAAAAAGTAATTTCAATTTATTAATATAGGGTTGTTTGTTACAAATTATATGAAGAAAGGAAAAAGATGAGATAATTGAATAAAACAAATGCCAAATTTTTTAATTTACTCCGGATGCCATATGACTCGAGAATTGCCGAAATTTTAAACAAAATACCAGATTTTTCAACTTCCACTAATAAATATTTACTAGATATTTTGAAATTGGATTTCGATACCAATCTTCTAATGATCTCGCCAAATTCGATTAATGATTTTGGAAATTCTTTGATTCATATAATAGCTTTTGATAGGGATTTTAAACCAATCAAAGAAAAAAAAATCGAATTTCGTTTGAATAAACCAATTAATTACAGAAAAGAAATATATTTGAATGAATATGGTTCTGCGATTGTTGAAATTTCACAGAATATGCCTATTTGGAAGAATATCGATGTTGTTGTTACATTAAAAAAGAATGGACGAAGAGAGTCATTAAAAGAATATTTTTACAATTACAACAAAAGTTATGTTAAAGAACGAGATTTTTTATTTACTGTATTGACAGATTTAGAACAGTATCGGCCAGGACAACCAATATATGTCAGAGGGATATTATGGGAGCAAATAAAAGTAAAAATTCAGCCGATTTCAGAATTGTTGGTTTACATTTCTCTAATTAATCATAAAAAACAAGAAATTATAAAACAAAAGAGACAGACTGACGAATTTGGAGTGTTTGATGTAATATTTCCTTTAGAAGTAATAATTCCAGAAGGGAATTATACCTTAAAATTTGAATTTCCTGAATTTGACAGGTATATTGAAAAAACTATTCGAATTAAACGATTTATAAAACCCAAGATTAAAATTGAAATTGATCCGATTGATTCAAAAAATATTGGAGAAAATGTGAATGTACAAGGAAAAATCAACTATTTTTACGGAGATCCTTGTACAAAAGGTCGTGGAATATTACAACTAATGAATTATAATCGTGATTTAATTGATGAAAAACAAGAAGATCTTGGTAAAGCTGGAGAGTTAAATGCCACATTTTCAACAAATAATTTAAATCCCGGGAAATATATTATTTTTGTTAAAATTATTGATAATGTGGGTCGTGAAGCTGAAAAAACTATAGAGTTTACAGTTGATTCAAAAGAAGTTGAACAATATTTAAAAGAATCAAAAGTTTTTAATTGGGACTTTTCTTTAGAAAATAAAATGTCAGAGGGGGGGCCAATTATAGCTTTAAATTTTACTTTTACGGGAGAATCGAAAATTTGGTACTCACATCCTCTATATATTTACTTAAAGGATAAGAAAGACATGATTCTAAAGATTCATGAGACAATGCCGAGTCGAAATGATAAGTTTTATATTAATATACCCCCAGACTTAAGAGGTCTCTATTTTATTGAAATTAGTAGAATCGGGCTTAATGGATCATTACAAAGAAAAGAACATTCGATTTTGATAACTTCAAAAATTAGACAAATAGACATAGAGATTAAAGGTAAAGATAATGCTAGACCCGGAGAAGAATTAAGTTTTGATGTAAATGTAATTTCAGAACACGAACATAAAACTTTAGAATTGGGATGTATCTTGGTTGATGCAGCTGCAAGGACTATATCAGGGGGGTCTATTCCAAGACCATTTGAAAATATTATAGGAAGTGGAACACATCAGAAAAATTTAATATATAGAGGTACGTGGTTTCAAAAACTTTCAAGATTACGTCGGGGGCTAGATGATTTTCTTGGAGATTTATTCGAAACTAATAAGGGAGCAATTTCAACTTATGATCTATTTTATCTAGTTAAATTCATAGAAAAAAGTCAAATGACTTTTAAAGAATTTATTGATTTTCATAAGGAAACCCTTTATTATTTATTTAAAGAAGCTAATCCTGATGATATCATAGATTTTATAGAGAATTTCATCATATATCATCAAAATGAACAATTAGATTTTGAAAAAATAACAAAAAATATTTTTAAAGGCGAAAAATCTGCAGAAACTTTAAACAAAATTGCTAAGTATCTTCCAACAAATTTATCGAAGGGAAAATTGGATTCATTTAATCTACTTAGAGCGAGAATTTTGGTGTTATTAATTAACCTGCTGCTAAAAGAGCTAAAACAGAGTGTTAACTTCAGCAATTTTACTCTTAATTGTTTTGGTTCTGAGAGAACTTTTGAAAATTTTTGTAAAACGATGGACCAATGGATATCCATTATAAAATCTATAGGAATTGATACGAGTTCATTGGAAAAACCGTTTAAAATAATTAAACAAAGTTTTGATTTAAAAAAGGATTCCATCCTTGCTGAATCTAAGCTTAGATCACTTATCCTTTATAAAAAAATCCCAATCGTTCTTACAGCTAATTCCAAATTTGTAAATGTGGGATTTTCTGGAGAAGAGCAGCCTCAAGGCGTTTTCCCTACTCTAATTGGTTATCCAAAATATACTTCAATTATGACCGATGTTGGTGGTAAAGATGTATATGAACCCCCAGAAGAATTTTCAGAGCAAAAATTATCTATTCGAACATTTTTCGCCGATACTGGTTATTGGAATCCACGAATAATAGTAGAAAAGGGTAATACCACGATTGACTTGAAACTTCCAGATTCAATTACTCAGCAAGATTTCGTTATTCATGCGTCGTCAAAAGATTGCGATATAGGTGTAGCAAAAAAATCTATTCATGTAAATCAAGAATTTTTCATTCAAACAGATTTACCAGCAACATTAATATATGGAGATAAGATTACAATTGGAGCTGTTATTACTAACCGCACTGAAAATGATTTTCCTTGTGAAATCTCCTTTAAAGCAAATCGCTTGAAAATAACAGATCCTCCAATGGTTAAATTCCAAATTGGCCCAAATTCTATGAAAAAAGTTCAATGGGAAGTTCAAGCAATTAAAGCTGGGGAAATTGAATTAGAATTTATAGCGTCCACTCCAAAATTTAAAGATATTGTTAAAAGAAAGGTTTTTGTTCATCCTAATGGCGATCCAGTTGAAAAAATTACTCAGGGAATTTTAAATCCAAACTCAAATTCATGGACTATTAACGTAGAATCCAATGAAATTGCCCATTATGCTTTTTTTTCAATCATACCTGATGAGCTACATGGAGCACTTGATGGTCTTGAAGCAATGTTAAAATATCCCTATGGGTGTGTTGAACAAACTATGGGCTGTGTGTTGTCAAATCTATTAGTATTTGAATTTTTAAAGATATCCAATCAGCTTACAGAAAGATTTAAAGGAATAACTGAGGAATATACACTGAAAGGGCTCCAAAGGTTATTACATTTCAGACATGGTGACTTAGGTTGGGGATGGTGGGAAAACGATCAAACTTCTATATTCATGACATCTTATGTTCTTCAAGGCTTAACAAAGATGAATCAATTAGGGTATTACTTTTCTGAAAATATTATTAATGAGACTATTTCAAGAATATTTAATGATCAACAGAAAGATGGATCATGGGTACCCGAACCTGGTTTAATTTGGGATAGAATTTCAAAAAGTGGAAAATTAAAACCATGTGTAATAACAATATACATTGTTCAAAGATTGTTACAAGCAGGCTTGGAAAGAAATGATGGGCGAATTAAAAATGCGATTGATTTTATTACTAAAAATTTAAATCAATTAGAAAAAGATCCTAACGGTCTTTCCATGGTATATCTCCTTTTACAATCTATTGATAAAAAGAATTCATTATTATCGAAGATACTTAAAAATCTTATCTCAATCCGCAAAAATATATTATGGAGTGGTGGTTCAGCCCTAGGTGGTGATATTGAAAGCTCAGCTCTAGCGATTAGAGTGTTATTTCGTACTAATCCAGAAAAATACGATTTTCAAATAAATGAAATAGTCGGGGCGATTATTAAACAGAGAAATGTAAAGGGGGGATGGAAAACCACAAGTGATACAGCAGCGGTAGTTGAAACATTCTTGGAACTACAAAAAGGAAAATCACCAACTTCCCGAATTACTCTTCAAATAAATGACTTAAAAAAAAAATTATATGTTGATAATGAGAATTTAGACATTGCGTTTATAAACATGAGAAACATTCCCTTATATCAAGCTTTAAATCAGGGAAATAATGTATTAAAAGTAGATTTGTTAGAAGGAAATAAATTATTTTATCAGTTATCGGAATTGATTTGGACCGAAAAAGTAAGTTCTGATGAAAAGTCATTTTCGATAAAGCGGAATCATTCAAAATTAGAATGCCAAATTGGAGAAGTGATAAAAGTAAATGTATCTATCGAAGCTTTAACAGAAATCGTCCAATTTGTTGTAATTGAAGAACTAATTCCCTCAGGCTTTTTAATTGATGAAGAATTACTCAGAAAAACACTAGAAAGTAATCCACATTTAGATTGCTTTGAGATAATTTCAAGTAAAATAATTATTTTTCCTAAAAATGCTTCAAAATTCGATTTTCACTATTCAATGATAGCTGTGAGACCTTTTGAAGGAACACATCCATCCACATTAGTATCAGCAATGTATGAACCAAAGATTCGTGCTACTAGTGAGGTAGTCAAGCTTCAAGTGTTTTCGGAGATAGTATCTAATTTTAAAAAATTATTTAAAGAATTACCTTCAAAAAATGAGATGCTTCTTGAAGAATTCCGAAAAGAAATTGGTGTGTCTGATAAAACTTGTTTGGAAGTACTTCAAAAAATAAAACAATATTTTCCTTATTCTATCGAAGATCAAATTATCAAAATTGAAAAGTTTGAACCACAATTGGCTCTTGAAAATATTATTGGTTTAATAGCATCTCTAGAACGTAAAGGAGGTATTTAAAATGAGAGATAAGCATAAATTTTATTATTATAGTGATTATGATTTTATAAATATTCGAGAATACTATGTTGGAGAGGAAGCACTACAACTAAGAGGCGTACTGAAATTGGTATCCCCTCTTGAACATGAAATTACTGAGGATTGGGTTGCCTTTGAACATCTACTTGACTATTCATTTTATAATATTTTAGAGATTGAACCTTCTGAAAGAATAATAATATTTTGCCCTCCATACAATCTTCTCTCTCGAGATAATATTGAAAAAGTAACGGAAGTACTATTCGAGACTTTTAATATAAAAGGATTATGCATCACTAATCCTGGATTCGCTTCTCTAACGTCCATGGAAAAAAATACTGGCACTATTGTATATCTTGGAGATGACATAATTCATGTATCAAGCTTCTTCAATGGAAAAATAATGAAAGATACAGTTAAGTCAGCTAACTATGGGTTCCGGGATTTAGTAAATTTAACACTGAAGCAACTACTTCAGAAAGGCTATTCATTCACAACATCCTCAGAAAAATTGTGGGTAGAGGATATTTGTAATAAATTATCCTATGTAGCACTGGAACCAGAAAGAGAATTGCAGTATAAAAAAAATATTGAAAAAGATTATATATGCCCAGATGGAGAGGTTATTTCAATAAAAAAAAACAGGTTTGAGCCTGCAGAGTTATTTTTTAAACCGGAAATCATTGGAAATGATGGGACTCCAATACACAAACTAATTTATGAGTCACACTCTAAAATCGATGATGACTTGAAAAGCACATTTAAAGAAGTTATTTTGACTGGCATTGGGGTTATACCGGGTATGGATTTACGTTTAAAAAAAGAATTAAATAAGATAGGGGATTCACAAGAATTTAAAGTTAAAATTAATCCATTTTCAACTCATTCAGAATTTAAAGGGGCTAGTATTTTAGGGCAAAATAAAGAATATTTAAAAAAACATGTATATCCACTTGAAGAATTTAAAGATTTTGGGCCTCAAGGGATACATGAATACTATTAATTTTGCTTATTCTACACTAGGAAAAAAAATAAGAAATTAAAGAAACATTTATTTTGGGTGTTCATTCTTTACTATCGTAGCTAATGCCATTCCAAGTCCAACACACATCGAAGATATCGCGTATTCTTTTCCAGATTCTTCTAACTGATGAACATTTGATCCAATCAATCTGCACCCTGTAGCTCCTGTTGGGTGACCAAGCGCAATCGCGCCTCCCCATGGATTAAATCTCTCGTCTTTCCAATCTAATCCTAAATCATAACAGCAAGCATGAATTACAGAACTAAAAGCTTCATTAATTTCAATAAAACTTATGTCGTCAAATGTCATATTTGCTCTTTTTAAAGCTTCAGGCATACCCTTTATCGGGCCTGTCAATTGTAATACAGGATCAGTTCCCACTACAGAAAAATTCACGATTGTAGCTCTTGTTTTAAGGCCTAAATCTTCAGCTAATTCTCTCGTCATCCATAATTGCGCAGCAGCTCCATCACTAGTTGGACAACTATTCCCTGCTGTTAGAAATGCCTTACTTTTCCTTCCAACTATCGTTCTCAGGGCTGTTAATTTTTCCATTGACGTACCCGGACGAGGTGATTCATCTTTCTCAGTTAATACCGATAAACTTGGATCTTGAGATATATTATTCTTCTCATCTAAAATTGGCTTTCCATCCTCATCTATTTTAGGACACCAAATTGGTTCAATTTCATTGCCTCTTTCATCCCAGGTTGCACACGCTTTTGTATGAGAATGTAATGATAAGCTATTAACTTCATTTCTATATTCTTCAATAGTCATCCCTGCTTTTTTCATCCACACTTGCCCCATATCGTGAGCTGATTGAACTTGTCCTGCAAAACTAGTTTTATATTCTTTTAACTTAGCTGCAACTTCAGGGTGTGATAATATTTTCTTATTTGGAGCAATCATCACTGGTTTATTTTGCTCTTTATCAAAAATAAATGCATCGGACATGATAGGGTACTTATTTTGCACTTCCACTCCCCCGCAGATGACACAATCATTGATTCCTGAAGCAATAGCTTGCCATGCTGAGATAACTGCTTGCGCTCCACTTGCACACTGACGATTTATGGAAAATCCGGGTACCGAAATAGGTAAATGAGCTGATAATGCAGCAGTTCTTCCGATATCCAAAGCACAATCCCCTATTTGGCTGTTACATGAAACAATAGAATCACCAATAATTTTTGGATCGATGCCAATTCTATCAACAATAGTTCTATAGCAATGTGCTACTAAATCATCTCCTCGATGATGAACAATTGTACCCCGCCTTCTACCGATTGGAGTTCTCACATAATCAACCAAAACAGGCTCCCGATTAGGGTCTTTGAAATATTTTTCATACATACTTATTGGTTCTGTCATTTTTATTCACAATAATGATTTTTTATGAAGATTAATGAAAATTTCTTAAAGAATTTTATTTTTAATTGAATTAAATTTTAAAACAGATAATTTGAAACAAATACATATAGAAAGAGGGATGATTGTTAGAAAATTAAAATTTCAACACCTATTTTACATAAGGGCTTGTTATTTTTTGGATAACAAATTTCATCTAGTCAATCGTTAAATATAACTTCTTATGTTAGTAATAGGTATAAGAAAATTACTTCATAATATTTAACTTATATTATTTTTTTGGAGATAGGAGATTATGATTGATGTAGGTGAAGAACAGCATAAAAGTTATGAACTTTTATTTAGGTCCATTTATATGGATTCTCCAATAGGTATTGAAATTTATGATTCTAATGGGAAATTAGTTGATTTGAATAAGTCATGTATGGAATTATTTGGAGTTTTGAAAAAGGATGATATTAGAGGATTTGATCTTTTAAAGGATATTACTATACCTATTGAGCATATAGCTAGATTGAAGTATGGAGAAACTGTAAAATTTGAAAGTTCCTTTGATTTTGATCTTGTGAGAAATCATAAATTGTACGATACTTCTAAAACGGGGAAAATTTATTTTGAATTGATAATTACTCCTTTATTCCTTGGTGATGATAAATCTATAAGTAATTATTTAGTTCAAATTCAAGATATCTCGGATCATAAGAGGAATGAACAAAAATTAATCGAATTCAATAAGGAGCTTCAGATTCAAATACAAGATCGGACCGATCAGTTGAGGAAATCAAAAGAAAAATTTCGTTTTCTCATCAATAACTTATCAGATGTAATCATAGAATCGAATTTAGATAGTACGTTCACATATGCTAGTCCTCGAATATTTAATTTACTTGGTTATCGTAAAGAAGAAATAATTGGCATGAAGGAATTTGATTTAATTCATCCAGAAGATCTGGAAAGGATACAAAAAGAAAGGAAGAGAGCCATAGAATCGAATGAGAAGGCATATGTAGAATATAAGATGAAACATAAAAAGGGATACTATGTCCCCGTCTCAACCGCATGGAATAATGTATCTATAGATGGACAAGTTAAGATAATTGGAGAAATTAGAGATATATCAGAGTTTACAAAAGTAAAGGAAGAAGTTCGTGATTCAGAAAAAAGACTAAAGAATTTAATAGAAGCGATCCCAGTAGGAATCACCCTTACTTCTTTTGATGACAAAATTTTTGATTGTAATTCACAAGCGGTTAAGATGCTTGGATATGACTCAAAGGAGGAATTTTTAGAGATGTCAGCCTTGGATTTATATAACAACCCTAACGATAGGGTTAAGTTTCTTAAATTACATAGAGGAGGTTTAGTTAAAGATTTTGACGTTCTAGCTAAGCGCAAAGATGGATCAACATTTTGGATAAGTATAACATCCAAAAAGCAAATCACAGAAAATCAAACATCATTTATCAACACTTTTCAAGATATCAATGAGCGTAAAAAGACAGGCCAAAAACTGAAAGAGAGTGAAGAACGGCTTAGAAGGATTTTTGATACTGTTGAAGAAGGAATAATCCTAATAGAACCGGATGGTCAAATCGTCCAAGCTAATCCCGCAGCTGAATCAATTTTGGGTTTAAAGCGTTCTGATATTGAAAATCGCAATTATATTGGTTCTGATTGGGAAATTCTTAGGCAAGATGGATCATTAATGCCACCTGAGGAGATGCCTGGCCCACGTGCAATGAAAGAAAAAAAAAATATTAAAAACATAGAAGTGGGTGTAAGAAAACCTGATAACACGATTTCTTGGATTAATGTCAGTGCTGCACCGATAAATGACGAGAAGGGAAAATTTTACGGTGTAGTAGGCACATTTTTAGATCTCACTCATCGTAAAAACGCAGAACAAAGCTTACGAGAGAGTGAAGAACGATTTCGTTTAACATTCGAGAATGCGGCTATTGGTATTGCTCATAATGGATTAGATGGAACATTTCTTAGAGTAAATCAAGGACTCTGTGATATTGTAAAATATTCCCGGGAAGAATTACATAACCTTACTTTCCACGAAATTATACATCCTGATGACCTTGAAGCTGATTTAGAATATGTTTCTCAATTGTTAGACAATAAAATCCAATCATTTATGATGGAAAAAAGATATATTCGTAAAGATAAATCGATAGTTTGGGTTAATCTTACTGGATCACTTGTTCGAGAACAATCAGGAGAACCAAAATATTTTATAGCCGTAATCGAAGATATCACAAAGAGAAAGTTAGCAACACAAAAGTTAAAGGAGTCTGAAAGGCGGTATAAAGAACTAATCGAAGCTATACCTGTTGGAATTTCTATAACTACTCCTGAAGGTAAAAATCTGGAATGTAATTCTCAAGCGTATAAAATTTTTGGATACGAATCTAAAGAGTCATTTCTACAGACGCCAGTTTTGGACTTATATTATGACTATAATGATAGAGAAAAATTAATTGAATTACATGAAAATGAAATATTAAAAGAATTCGAAGTTAGATATAAACATAAAGATGGTACACTCTTCTGGAGTTCTTTAACTTCAATTAAACAAAAAATCGAAGATCAAACAGTTCACATCAATTCCTTTCAAGATATTACAGAACGTAAGGAAAGAGAAGAAGATATAAGATTGCATGGTGAAATCATGACAAATATCAGTGAGGGTGTACATCTGGTACGACTCGATGATGGGATAATTGTATATTCTAATCCTGCATTAGAAGAAATGTTTGGTTATAATCCCGGAGAAATGATTGGAAAAGACATCGCAATTGTTAATGCGCCAACTGACAAAACTCCTGAGAAAACGAAAGACTCTATTATGGGAATATTAGCAGAAACTGGAGAATGGCATGGAGAAATTAAAAATATTAAGAAAGATGGAACAATATTTTGGTGCTATGCTAATGTTTCTCTCTTCGATCATCCTAAGTATGGTAAAGTTCTTGTCTCAGCACATACTGACATCACTAAACGCAAGAAAGCTCAGAAAAAACTAATAGAATCAGAAATGAGGTACAAACATCTTGCTAATGAAATGGAAATGATTTTAGATTATCTTCCAGGATTAATATTCTACAAAGATGCATCTAATAAGTTCCTTCGTGTAAATAAATATTTAGCCGACGCTCATAGTATGACAAAAGAAGAATTGAGTGGTATGAGTTTATTCGACATATATCCACAAGAACAAGCTCAAGCATATTGGGATGATGATCTAGAAGTTATTAAAAGTGGTAATGCAAAATTAAATATCGAGGAGCCATGGGACACTGATGAAGGGAGAAAGTGGGTTTCTACAAGTAAGATCCCGTTTTTTAACGAGAAAGGCAAGGTAACAGGTATAATTGGGCTTTCCTTCGACATAACTGAACGTAAAAAAGCAGAGGAAAAATTAAAAGAATCAGAAGAGAAATTTAGAACCCTTGCTGAACAGTCATCACTTGGTTTAATCATTCAACAAGATGATAAAATTAAATTTGCGAATAGAACCGTCTCTAACATAATTGAATATCCCTTGCAAGAAATTAATGATTGGACAGTAGAAGATACTTTTAAAATAATTCATGCAGATGATTTACCATATGTCAAAGAGAAGGTTTCAGAAAGGGAAGAAGGAGACTATGAAAAAATACTTAAATATGAGTGTAGAGTAATTACAAAATCAGGTAAATTAAAATGGGTAGAAATTGTGTCTAAGGCTCTAACATATTTAGGAAAGCATGCTTTAGCAATAACAATGATAGATATCACAATTCAAAAAGAATGGGAGGAAGAATTAAAAGAAATAAGCAAATTAAAATCAGAACTTCTAAGTCGAACTTCCCATGAGTTGAAAACACCATTGGTTTCTATAAAAGGCTATGTAGATTTATTATTGCAAGTACATTATGAAAATCTTGACTTTTATACAATATCAATGTTACACGAGATACGCCGGGGATGTTCCCGGTTAGAATCTTTAATAAAAGATCTTTTAGAGACATCTCAATTAGAGACAGGAGAGATTGTTCTACGAAAAGAAAGAGAAAATTTATCCTTTTTAATTAAATTTTGTTTAAAAGAATTGCAGGGGTTAGCAAATATCAGACACCACAAAATCTTGGTTAATATTGACGAAAACATGATCACAATGTTTGAAAAAGAACGGATTTATGAAGTTATAGTTAACTTACTGAGTAATGCTATAAAATATACTCCACCAAAAGGGGTAATAAAGATTGGTTCTGAAGTAAAGAACAATAATTATATAATTTCTATTGAAGATAATGGAATTGGTTTATCAGAAACAGATAAACAAAAATTATTTAAAAAGTTTGGTAAAATTGAACGATACGGAAAAGGTTTAGATGTTGTTTCCGAAGGATCAGGATTGGGTTTATATATCTCAAAGGGTATGATAGAATTACATGAAGGAGAAATATGGGTCGAATCTAAAGGGAATGATAAAGGTTCCATTTTTTATTTCTCCTTACCAATAATAAATGATTGAATTGAAGCGCTATTAGAAAAGAATAAAAACTTAACATTTAGATTTATTCTCAAATACAAATATTAACTTTTTTCTACTTTTTCTATTTAAAAGAATTCAAATATGCGAACTCTATTAATGTTATATTAATTGGAAAATAAGTATTTTTTTTAAAAAATTACTTTTTGAAATATTAAAAGGTGCATCATTATTACATATGGAGTGGACAAAAAGAAATTACAAGCGCTATTTAAGTGGTATAAGCAAGTAGTGGGCGATTATTTGATATCGGTTCTTGTAGTAGGTCGGGATGGCTTAATAGTTGATATATTCACGAGGGACTCTGAAAAATTAGATGAAAAAAAATTCGTTGGGGCATTTAGTTCTTTAGTTGAGGTAATTCTTAAAAAATTAACCTTAGATTATGATCTTGGCACTTTTGGAGCAGGAACATTTGATACTGACAAATATCGCTTTATATTTTGTGAATCTGGGTCTGAAAATGTTTTAGTAACGATCTTGGAACCAAGAGCATTTGTTGATGATATATTTCCCTATACATATATTGCCGCAGATAAAGTTACAAGAATAATAGACGGTGATTTACCTGTGAGCCCTGTGATCCCCAAAATACGAAGGGATACAGAAATAGAGAGATTAAAACAAAAATTGGAATATTATCAAAATACACCTCATTCACCGGACTACGTGTATAAATTATCTCTCATAGGAGATGGAGGGGTTGGTAAGACAAGTATGGCTCAACGCTATGTTCATGGTGTATTTATAGCTGATTATAAAGCAACCATCGGAACATTTATATCAAAGAAGGAGTGGCATTTTGAAAAATTAGATACCTCAGTGAAATTTATCATCTGGGATTTAGCAGGTCAAGATCAGTTTCAACGTTTATGGCCGGATTACATGACTGATACGCGTGCTGGAATTATAATGTTCGATGTTACTAATAAGAAATCCTTTGAAAACATAAAAAAATGGAATGAAATTATTACAAGAGTAGCCCATCCAAATGTAATCTTAATCCTAATTGGAAATAAAGTTGATTTGCAAGATTCCAGAGAGGTTTCATCAGAGGAAGGAATGGAATTAGCTAAGGAATTAAAAATCTATTATATGGAAACTTCCGTTAAAACAAATAAAAATATCGATGAGGTATTTGAATGGATTGCCCTCCAGATAATCAACCAAAATATTGAAAATATAAGAGAAACAATTGGAAATAAAGCGATTGAGGCAAATTACAAGTATATTATTTCTGCGTCGCAAGTAAATCTTTTAAATAATTATTTTACCAAACAATTGGATTTCTGTGTCGGGAAAAGTGATACGGAAAATATAATTAAATATTTAGA
>CAZRBD010000018.1:9652-38723 GCA_964598265.1 uncultured archaeon | reverse complement strand
TTATCTAACCCGGAAATTCTAACAAGCTTGTTGTGTGAAAGGAAAAGCTTCTCCAATTTTGCTAGATTATCTAAGCTGGAAATCTTTGTTATATCATTATCTGAAAAGTCCAATTCTTCCAAATTAACTAAACTGTCTAAACCTTCAATCTTAGATATGTGAGCATTACTAAATACCAGATTCTTTAAACTATGGAGACTATCTAAAAAATCAATCTTTTCAATACTACAAGGTCCAAAGGATAAATATAACAAATCAGGAAACTTACATAACCCTTCCTTAAAATCTCTATGCTGACGCTGAGTAATTCCAAGATATAATTTCTCTAAATTACAAAAAAGTTTAGCAACATTAGATAGACTAACATTGGGATTTCCACTAAAATCTAAGGATATGATATTTATTAATTTCTTACGCTCCTTAAAATCCATATCAGAAAAATCTTCATTAGATAAATTTAGACCTGATAAATATATAGAACGTTCGCTAAATGCCCTACTTTTTCTTATCCTATTAAAACTGACAAAATCTCTCAATTTCGAACACTCCTTAAGAAAATTAAGGCAATAATCATATTTAAATCAACTCTCTCTGGAAAAAGAGAAAAACTAAAATTTTTTTTATTTCTTCAATTTCTTTTAAAATAGTATTTGGAGTTATTTATCTCCCGAGTGAAATACAATAATTTATCAATATAAAAATCATATAATTATTTAAGAATATTTCATCATAAATTTCAGAAGTCAAATCTATTGAAATTAATGTATAAGAGTAATAAATCATGGTTGATAAAAAAGTACTTGAACAAAAATTAGCAGAGTTAATGGATTTAGTTCCTGAATGCGAAGGTTTAATAGCAGCAGATTTAAGTGGAAAAGTTCTTGTTGGTCAAACTCTCACGGATATGGATCATGGGAAAATAGCAAAAACATGTGCAACAATAATAAAAGATTCTAATGGCTTAGGTAGTGATATAGGAAAAGGATCTCTGAAGACCACGACCATAGAACTTGATGACGGTTATGCTGTATTGGTAGGGGCTGAAGAAAATGTATTGATTGCTCTTGCGGGGTTAGATGGAAGGAGTTCTCTTGGACTTTTGAAAAGAAATTTACTCTCAATATCTAAATTATAACTTACATTTCCTCTTTTTTTTAAAAATAAGGAAAATTTTTCAATCAGAAGAAGCTCCCTTCTCTGTTTTTTCCTTTTTTTTCTTTTTAGCTATCTTTTTTATCGGCTTTTTTACTTGTTTTTTCTTCTTCTTAGTTTCTCCTAATCCTCTTTCTTCTAACAATGAATCCAAATCCATAGTCTCTTTTTGTTGTGTTTCTTTAGGAACTTCAAGTTTCTTTGACAAATTCTTAATAGGTGTCGGTTTCTTCAACTCAGAAACAGGAACATATTTTCCTCTTCTTGGTCGTTTTTTAACGCGTTCTTCAATAGGTGTTTGGATTCTTTTAGAAGTTCTTCTGGAATAGAGGAAAGCAGCAATCCATATAAAGCCTATAACTAATCCTACGATGAGAGGAAAGAAATCGAAAAAATATTCAGTAATAGGAGCTTGAAAGATTACTATTGATTTTTCCTTTGAGACTGATAGAGTTTCATTAGTTATTAAATTTTGAGCATTTATAACAATATTTAAATCAAGTGAATTAACATTACCTAATTCAACTTTTACAGTCATAATTGTAAACTCTCCAGGAGTTAACCAGTTCTGAAGGAGATAATTAATTTCCACAATCTTAAATTGGAAGGTTGGATTTAATTCTATAGAAACATTGGTAATTCTCAAGATTGAGCTCCCAATATTATTGATTACTATTGTAAATAATGTATCCGTATTTGCATAAGTTTGTACATCATTGTTTGTAATTGATATCGAGAGATTATTTGTTTCAGGTATTAGAGAAATTGAAATATTTCTTACTGCCCCGATTATATCATCTCCTTCCCATAATAGTCTAATAATTAAATCTGCTTCGTAATCTACATTAAGAGTATTTATTAAAAATGTTATTACTCCATTTGAATTTGTAAAGTCTGATCCAATTGTAAACCATGAACTCTCATAATAATATTCACTAGAGACGTTCTTATTTATCAGGTTTTCATCGAATTCTGTTAATAAAATGGCACTTAAATTAAAAATATGACCCTCAATCGGATTGTCAGGATTGATTGTAAGATTAGTGAACCTACTATTAATTTTCAAGGAAAATTCATTATCAAATTGATGATAACTGGATAGATAATTCTGGTCAAAAATGTTTACCAGAAAAGTAGTATTACTAGGGAAATAACTACATTCATCCCTGAAGAATTCTAATAATAAACTTCTACTAGTCATGAATTCAGTAGTTTTAAGACCCATAATATAACCTTCAAAATCACCTTCGGTTTTATTACTTAAGATTGAATATTCGGTAGATTCATAGGTTCCAGCTTCCATATTTTCTATGAAAACGGTAATAAGTGTTTTTGCTCCAGCTAACCTAATTGGCGCATTAAGTCCCGCCCAAATTTGTGAGCCTATATTTAAATCAGGGATTTTTAAATTAAGATCAAATTCAAATGCATCGTCTGGGAGTCCAGCAAAATTCAACAAAGCAGAACTAGACGTATTTTCTGCTATAATCCAATCTTCATTAGCATATGATACTAATTTTAAGTTGATTTTTACATTAACCGGGATAAAAGAATGGAGGTTTTGTATTGATGTTTTTATCCTTACAGATTCATTGGGATTTAATACATTTTCACTTTGTTTGAAAGTACTAATTTGTACAGGTAGTCGTTCACCTCCTATTTCCTGATCAAATTGTTCAGTTAAATTACCATTATTAATGGGATAGAAATTAGGAAGAGAAACGCCTGTAGTTTTATTAATTGAAGCAACCAGTATTGTGTAATTATCAAATACAGGGTTCTTAATTTCCCCATCTAAGATATTTTTCTTAAGATTTGAATCATAATTCAAACCATATAAATCAACATCATAGGTGTCAATATAAATAGTAATTTTCTTACTCCCTATAGCAGAACCATTAAACCAGAAAAAACCTAGAGAATATTCACCAAAAGTATCTAATTGATTTGTTAAATCTATAACTGTGAGATTATTAAAATCATAAATTAACAATAAATCCTCAATAGTGCCCACTGATGAATTTAGTTCAGTATTAATATATTCTGTACCATTGGGATAGTAAAGAGTTACATTTGCGATACCGTTTGTCGGAGCCCTTAATTTTTGATCTTGAATTTCAAAACTAGTTGAAATATTATCACCGTACATAAATCCCCGTGTTTCCCATAATATTCCATTATAATTAATGTAACTATGCATATCATAAATAAAATTAAAGCTTGTTAAATTCAGGGAATAAATACCATCCAATGTAGAAAGACTATTATTAACAATTATTTTATATTTACTTGAAATCTCAGTTAGATTTCGTTGTCCTCCTGTTAAGTTAAGAATTTGCACGGAATTTGGATTTGTTAAATTATTGGCGGTTATATAATCCGGGTATAAAAACCAAAATTCCATATAAGTCCAATTATTAAATTTTTGACTTGTTTTATTTAGGTAGTAATTGTAGTTCCACAGTGGATTTTCGTTATAATTTGCGGTATATGTAGTTGTTGCATTTTCAACCCAATATGCATTTACCGAATAAGAAGCATTGAATTTGAAACTATTTATTATACTTTTATCCCATGTGAGATTTACTCGGAATTTATTAGTTCCGTTATCACCTAAGGGTGTTGTAAAATTATAATTCCACTGACCAAAGCCCCATGTTAAATAGGAACTTTCATTATAGGGAAATATACTAATTATTTGATTATTTATTGTTAAATTTTGTATCCTGAGGGTAATAGTACCGTTCACAATGAAATCTAATGGCATATAGCCCCTAGTTACATTTAATTTAAATGAACTTGCATCCAATTGACTAGAAACATATGGACTACTAGTTGTAGATATCGTCTTCTTCGCATTCGACCAACTATTTCCCTCATCTAAAGTTGTTTTTAACTGATGTTCTGTGCGTCCATCATCTCCATAATCAAAATAAGGAATTGTTACCAAGCGATATACATCAGATGAACTATTAGATTTAATAATTATAAAATAATTAGAAACATTTAACTGTGTAGTATTGTCAATGTTAAAAGCAAAATAAGATAACTTATCATTTGTGTAATTTACAATGATAGAATCTATCATTTCATTATAATCTGGGACTAAATTATTCTTTCTTAATGTATCGTCTGATCTTACAATTGTAGAATTAGCTCTATATAAGGTTATGTTCAGCTGTGTTTTAGCTGCTTCAGAAATGTCAATTGTTCTTATCCATGCGGAAAATCCATTTATAGTAGAATTTAAACCTTTTAAATCAAATTCTAATCCAACATAGCTCGTATCAGTAATTGGTAAATCAAATGCGTGAGTAGATATTAGATCAAAATTATATAACCAAGCTATAAATGGGTTTGTATCCCACCTTTCGAAAATAAATCGTACATAACTACAATTTAAAGAATCGGTATAGTTTAGATTTTCATTAATTATTCTCTCTCTTATTTCCTGTATGCCTAAACTGCTATTTATAAATATACCTGTAATGATATCCGTCCAAGAAGAAAGTGAGCTATCTTTAATTTGAACTGTAAGATTAGCATCTTTATTAAGTTTATAAACCATAGAGAGAATTAAGCCTAAAATGTTGGATCTATTAAATTCAACGTCATCCATTATACCAGAAGTATAAATTGTATCGGTGAAATTCGCTTTAACCGTAAAATTTAATAGACCGCTCGGAGCGTTCACTCGAATGAAACTTGAGTTTGAAACCTCAATAAAATCAGAAAAATCTCCCTCTAAGATCGTCCCGTTAGTGAAGGCAACATTAGAATATGAATTGAAATCATACGAAATAAAGCTATTAATATCATATAGAGCATGATCATCTTCGATTATGTAATCTGTCGTGTAATTATTTTGAAATGTAAAATTAAAAGATCCATAAGTAAGATACATCTCATCAGAATTACTTGAAGGAATTTCAAAATATTCTTGGTTATCATTCAGATTAACAGAAGTATTACTAGAGTAAATTCTCACATCTTGGTTTGTTCCTGTACCCGTTATATTGTCTCCTACATCTGATATTTTTAGAGACTCCGTATACTTGTTATCCTTATTAGAATTTGTACTAGTCTCTCCTGGAAACTGATTAGAACCACTAAATATTAACCCATTAGATATAAAAATAATTATTATGAAAAGTAAAGCGAAAAAAAATCTTTTACTCTCAATTTTTCGTCGAATCAATTAAATAACCGTAATCTATAATTTTTATTTATAAAATCATTTGAAAGTAATAAAATTTTTTAATTTTCGAGATAATTTTATTCGATATGTATGCAATATAGCAAAATGTTTTAAATTGTCAATTTTTTTTCAAACTAGCCTCTAAAAATATATCAAATGAAGTTAAAATGAGTGAAGAATTAATCATCAATGAAATCGATGAACATAAAGAAGAATTTATAGAATTCTTAAGAGAATTAATACAAATTGATTCATATAATCCTCCCGGAAATGAAAAAAATGTAGCTTTGATGATTGAACAATATTTAAAGAGTGGAAATATCAATTGTGAACTTTTTCCTTTTGGGGATAATCGTGCTAATTTAATTGCAACATTGAATGATGATTTAAAAGGAAAAAATTTATTATATAATGGGCACATGGATGTTGTTCCCCCCGGGACCCAAGGGGAATGGAAAATGCCTCCTCTTTCTGCAACAATTAAAAGGAAAAAAATCTTTGGAAGAGGTACGACTGATATGAAGGGAGGGCTAGCGGCCATGGTTATAGCTTTAAAAATATTAAAAAAATTAGGGCTAAAGTTATCTGGCAATTTAATACTAAATGCAGTAGCGGATGAAGAAACTAATGGAAGACTAGGTACAAAATGGTGCTTAGATAATAAGTTAAAAGATATAGCAATAGATTTTACTGTGATTGGAGAACCTACGAGTCTTAGTCCTTTACCAAAAGCAATAATTTTAGGTGAAAGGGGTCGTATGTTAGTGAAGGTAGTCACTAATGGAATTTCCGCTCATGCAGCATTATCACCTCTTGGGAAAAATGCAATCTACATGATGAGTAAAATTATAGAAAATTTGGATAAACTTGATAAATATTTACCTGAAGCAAAACCACCAATTAAAATGGAACGGCTGAAAAAATTAGTTAGCGCCGCATTTGTAAATGAAGATATCTTTAATAAAATTTTAGATGAACAACTATTGCTTAAAACTATTATTGATTCATTGATTAAATCCACTAGGGTTTTAACTATGATAAATGGAGGAATAAAAGACAATGTTGTTCCAGATATATGCAAGGCTACTATCGATTTTAGATTGCTGCCCGGACAAAAAGAAAAAGATATTATAAATGGTCTAAGTGAACTCATCAAAAATGAAGTTGGATTTGATATTAGAGAAGAACCTATAGGAAATCCTGAAGACATTTTTGTCTATTTGGAGATTATTAGCGCTTCAGAGGGTTCATATTGGGAAGACTGGGAAAATTCTAAGGAATTACAATTTTTTCATAAGCTTGTATCTGAGATCTACCAGAAGAAGCCATTTTACTTTCTATATCCTCCTTCTGCAGATGGTCATTACTTAAGAAACAATGGGTTTTGTCCGCAAACAATTCTTTTTGGTCCTGGGATAGCCGGAACGGCTCACACAACAAATGAATATATAGAAATTCAAGATTTCATTAATTCCATTAAAGTTTATACTTTATTTGCATATAAATTTCTTTCTTGATTTTGCTAAATTGTGGCGCTTCAATATTATATTTAATTTTTGAGTAATATAGAAATTTAAAAGATTCTACTACTATTATTTTATTAATCTCCAAGAAATATGGTATTTTTTGAGGTAACTTGCCAGAATTAAAAATAGAAGACGCTGTAGTTCTTATAGATGCTTCTAGGTCTATGTTAAGAAAAGATTTCAAACCAAACAGGTTAATAGTTGGATTACTAGCAGCGAAGAATTTCATTCAATCTAAATTATCAATTGATTTTAAAGATCGCATCTCAATAATCTCATTCGGAGATGTGACTAAAAAATTAATAGATTTTGCTTATGAGGAAGATAAACTTATCGAATCATTAAATAATTTACAAATTTCTGGTAATGGCCGTTTACATGAAGGCATTGCATTCGCCTTACAGATACTTGTTGAGGAGATGCGAAAGCTAGGTGGCAAAACCCCTCGAATTTTCATTATTACGGATAATAAATTATTCTTAGATAGTTCAAAATTAAAAAAAATCGTAAATATCGCAAAAGGTTTAGGGGTATTTATCGATGCGTGTCAACTTGGAAGTGCTACAGATCATGGGGATAATAGTTTAAAAAGAATCACACAATTAACTGGAGGAGAATTTGGGTATTTTATGAATTCAAAAGCGTTAATAAATGCAGGAAAAGCATTTGCTTCTAAAAAAGACACAAAAGAATCAACTGATTATTTTTCCCCAAATAAAAAAAGTGAAATTGCTCCTTTAGTTAGTGATATTGCTTTACCTCTAAGGAGACCGTCACTATTAGAGATTCGATCAATGATGAAAAAAACTGATACGGGGCAAAAAAAATGTCAGATATGTCATTCCGTAAAAGCAGCAGTTACTGGCGCGGATTTTCATATCGAAGGAAGATACTGTCCTTCATGTGAAAGAGCAATGCATCTATCTTGTGCTGCAATGTGGGCTAAAAAAACTGAATATAAGGAAAACGTATTCAGGTGTCCCTTCTGTTTTTTCCTTCTAGAACTCCCACGAACTGCGTTGAAATTAATAAAAGAAAAAAATGAAGGAGAAAATGGTATAAAAATAATTGAGGAAGATAAAAAGGAATTAACACGAATGATTTTAATTCCCGAGGAGAAAATCAGTCAAATTAATTCTTCTTGCTCTTTTTGCCATAATATTTTTCTCGGAGATTTCCGCGTTTTAGAATGTGAAAATTGTGGATCTTATTATCATAAACCATGCTTGGAAAAAATGAATAACGAGATCAAAGCTTGTCGATTTTGTGGAGCAAAGATCATTTTTGAGGAATGAATGAAATTTCTCATTTAAAATATTTAAGATAGCTTTCTTTTTACTAATTAACAAAAATGAGTGGTCGATATATTTGAGTTCTGATAAGAAGAAAAAATGGGTTGTAACCTCCGCATGGCCTTATGTGAATGCTATACCGCATTTAGGGAATTTAATTGGAAGTACGTTATCAGCGGATGTGTTTGCACGATATTTAAGAATGAAAGGAGAAGAAGTGGTATTTGTTTCTGGATCAGATTCTCATGGGACTCCCATTTCAGTAGAAGCAAAAAAATTGAATGTCCCTGCTAAAGAATTGGCGTTGAAAAATCATAAGGTAATTAAAGATTTGCATGAAAAATGGATGATATCTTTTGATAATTATACTATAACTCACAATCCAACTCATATTGAATATGTCCAAAAAATGTATAGGGATATCCAAGATAATGGGTATGTAAAAGAAAAAGAGATAGAATCTTTATATTGTGAAAAAGATCTTTTATTTTTACCCGATAGGTTTGTAGAAGGAATTTGTCCATTTTGTAGTAATGAAGCACGAGGAGATCAGTGCGATTTTTGTCAAAAACTACTTACACCATTAGATTTGATTGAACCAAGATGTGCTATATGTGAAAATACTCCTGTAATTAGGAAAACGAAACATTGGTATTTGGACTTACCAAAATTACAAAATCAATTGAAAAAATTAATTGAAGGAAATGATATTCTCCCTTCCAATGCACAAAAAATGTGTTTAAATAGTATTGAGGAAGGTTTGCCAGAGCGGGCGATTACACGAGATTTAGAATGGGGTATTAAAGCTCCCTTCAAGGGTGCGGAAAATAAAACCATTTATGTATGGTTTGAGGCGGTATTGGGGTACATTACCGCTGTAAAAGAATGGGCTGACAAAATTATCAATGAGCCAAATAAATTTCACTACTTTTGGAACGATCCTAATACCAAAACAGTCTTCTTCATTGGAAAAGATAATATTATATTTCATCTAATAGTCTTTCCCGGATTATTAATAGCGTTTAATAAAAACAAAAAGGATAGTGAAAAACTTGTACTTCCTTATAATGTGTCATCGACCGAATGGCTAATGCATGAGAGCGAGAAGTTTTCTAAATCAAGAGGAATTGGTATTTGGATTGATGATGCGTTAAAACTAGCCCCACTTGATTATTGGAGATTTACTTTGATATATAATCGTCCAGAAACAAGTGATACTTCTTTTCTCTGGTCTGAGTTTGAAAATAACATAAAAACTCTTAATGATAATATTGGTAATTTTATCCATCGGACCTTAACCTTTATAGAAAAGCAATATAATAGCAGGGTTCCAGAGAAAATAAAATATAATGAAATAGATACTAAATTTATTGAGAAGATTAATAGAATTAGCAGTCTTGTAAGTGAAAGTCTATTAAAATTTAAAATTAGAAAAGCTATAAGAGATATTGTTAATTTTGGAAAAGAAGGGAACATTTACTTAAATGAAAAAGCTCCTTGGCATTTAATTAAAAATGACAAAAAAGCAGCAGGAAATGTTTTTTATATATGTGTTCAAGCAGTTTTTGCCCTAGCAGTACTATTAGGACCATTTATTCCTGAAACTTCGGAGAAAATTCTTTCATTTTTGAATACTTCCATATTATCTGAGGTAAAATGGGATTCAATTAGTGAGAACTCTATTAAAGCGGGAACGAATATTAAAAAACCTAAACCCCTTTTTCAGAAGTTAGATATTCAAGAAATAAAATTAGAATATGAAAAATTGAAAGGAAAAAAACAAAAAAAAGATGAGAAGGAACTCATTTCTTATGAAGACTTTCAAAAATTGGATTTACGTGTAGCTTTTGTTGAAAAAGTTGAAAAAGTACCAAAGGCTGATAAGTTATATAAATTAACGGTATCTGTTGGAACAGAAAAGCGTACTCTTGTCGCAGGTTTGGCTCAATATTATAAGGCGAGTGAATTAGCAGGGAAAAAAATTATTATTTTAGCCAACCTCGAGCCAAGAAAATTAAGGGGGATCACAAGTGAAGGAATGCTTTTAGCTGCTGATGAAGGAGATACAGTGTCTATTTTAGTGCCAGACAAAGATATAGGGTCAGGAGCTAGTATTAAATAAGTTATTAATCAAGAATAAACTTTTAATTGACCTGTAGTAATACAATTAGCGCTTCCAAAAAAAGTGTTAAAGTCTGTTGAACCCCAAAAAAGTGTCTCATTAATAGATACTTTCATCTGTATAATATAGAGCGTATTTATCTCTAAATTTAATTGAAAAAATCCATTGTCTTCAGTCATAATTTCTTTCGAAAATATGGCTGTCTCATTATTAGTGCTAATAGTATAGTTAATCAACTGGTTTGGTAATTCGCCAGTACAACTGGGGCTGTGAGTATGACATGTGTGAGTTTGAGAGATATAAGGCGCAATATAAATAGTTTTTGTGTTTTGTTGCAAATGGTTTAGATATGGAAAAAGGTAAAATCCAAAATATATTATGAAACTCGTACTGATAATGATTACAAGAGGAATAATAACTTTAAATTTTAACTTCATAATATTCAAAACTTCTAATAAAATATAATTTATACTTTCTTTTTAATAATAAATAAAAAAGGTTTCTTAATAAAACTCTATGAGAACAAGTTTCAAAATCTCATAATTTTAATGAAAATAACGGATTCAATCGAGCAATTATAGAGCCTAAATCTAACTGAATAGTTTTAAGCACAACATCTCTTCCCCTATATTCAAATTGCATTTCGTTTACATTTCTAATTATTTTTAATCTACTTATGTTTGTTTTTAGGGAGGTTACAAAATATCTTTGATCCTTATATTCTAAGATATCTATAACATCCTTTATATCTGCAAAATTATACCCTCCTCCATGTGGAAGGATGCAAGCATTTGTTAAAAGTTCAAATAATTCAAGATCTCGCGCTCTTTCATAAAAATCCTGATTTCTTAGAGTGATTTCAGAAAGATTCCTTTTACCAGAAAACAAGTATGCAGAAATATCCGCTCTTAAAGTTAGAGGAAATATATTAGTTTTAATTAAATCACAACTTTCATCTGTACAATTGCTACCAAGATACATATTATTATAATCTTTGAGGAATTGATGCGGTTGATTACAGATTATATCAAATCCATAATCAAAAAGATTTTTAGCAATTATCTCCCTTTTTGTATTTGAGAATTCTAATGCTCTCAAATTGAAATCTAAATAATCTTTTGCATCAGAATCGATAAGTATATATTGTGTTCCAAATTTACTAACTTCTTCGATAGCTATATTCTTTAATGCTTTTGAGGAGTCTATATATAAACCTAACCCATATTTGTCATCTCTGAATTCTGGTGTTGATCCATGTATCAAAAAAATATAAGGGGGAAGTTTTATATCAGATAAGGTTTTCGTTTCAAAACAATTAATAAAGTGATTTGAAACGCTATAATCCCAATTTAACAAGATATCATTATGATATATCTCCCTTGATTTTATTTTATCAATTTTTTTAATAAGATCATATGGATCTGGTAATTCTTCAATACCTCCAACTAGGATACCACAACAATTTGGTTTTACATTTAGAAAAATTAATTTTTCTCTCCCAGAACCCCAATTTAATCTTCCTCCATAACCTAAGCCAGAATTCCATCTAAATTTATTCCTAGAAATAGTTTCATCTGGAGAAGATATAAACGTAGCTCTAGGTTCAAACCCATATTTTTCTTGAATTAAATGAAATTGAGATAACCCATATTTCATATTCGCTTTACATAAGTTAGATGTCCCATCATTTAAACCGGTAGAAAAAATGAATTGATTTGCTCGTTCTAATAAATCTGATTTAGATAACTTAGCTACGTTCTGAGATAAGACGGGTGAAACCATTTTATCTAAAATTACTGGTTTATATAATATATTTTATCTAAAATTATATGGAAAGGATTTATATATAAGATTAATGATATAACATCATAAAACTTATAACAATATCATAAAATATCTATAAGGTCGTCTAATTCTCATGAAGCATATCAACAATTTTATATTATATGACTCCATGAGAGATGTGAAAGTTAATGGAGAATTTACTGGTTCAATTATATCTAAATACCAAGATAAAGTTATCTTCTCTGATAATATAAAAATATCCGAATCTGAGGGAATAATAATATCTCAAGGTTTACTTGTAGGGTTTGAAAAAGATCCTGATAAAATAACAGCGTTCTCTAAAAATTCGGATTTTCACTTTGAAGATTCTAATGATAACCTATTGGAATATTCTGTATTAATTCCTGAAGAAACAATGGAAAAGTACGATCAAGGACAATTTTCTAATGATTTCCCTTATACAATAAACCTCCTCCACACTGCAGGATTACTATTAAATGATTATAGATTTAAGATCAACCACCTTGATTTTTTTAAGGGAGAAATTCTTAAAAATCCAGTTTCATTGATATTAAAGGGGATTATTGTTGCTGACAGGGTTGTAATTGATCATAATGGTGACCCTGTATTCTATGATTGTTTAATTGTTGGTAGAGATGAAAATGACGAACTTAATATAAGTTATGAAACGATAGTAAGTGTTGATGATAAAGTCGTTGAATTTATTATAATTTTAGGAATTGAAGAATTAAAAATATAAACTAGTTCTAAACGATGCTTCTTTTTGAAAATAAAGAACAAAAATTGCTAAATCTCTTAAAATTTACGGGATCTCCAGTCAGAAAATTCGTCTCAACTGGCGAAATTGAGGAAAATATTGATTTAGTTCCTTCAAGAAAAGAAAAATTATCAGCAATTATTAAAACCATTGAAGAAAACGAAAATTTTATTCTCCCTATTATTGCCGATGTAGGAACCGGAAAAACCCATTTATATTGGGCTTTAAAACATGAATTGTATTATTACAACGTAGTATATATTTCTTTAGAAAATGTCTATCGGAAATTTTATTATAATACATATTCAGAATTTATTGAAAATATGGGCGTAGAAGTTTTAAGAAGTATCGCAAATAGATTATGCAATAAATGGGGTGCATTAGAGAGAAAATTTGGTTTTTTCCATGTAGCTGATATAGAAAAAGTACGAAAAATCGCATTTGAGGAATGGGCATCGCAATTTGAAAGTAAAATGGCAATAAATGATATAATTCATGCTGTAACAACACATCAATTGGATCCCTATAAAAAAGTAGATGCAGAGAGATGGCTTCTTGGAGAACTAATGGACATAAGGGAACTTTCCCGACTAAATTTAATGCATGATTTAAGAGAAAAAAATAATTCGTTTACGATGCTTAAAGTTCTAATTGAAAACTCGATGGTAAACAGTGTGCTCTTTATAGATGATTTCGAAAAAATTCTCTCAATAATTAAAACCAAAGATGAAGATTCAGAAGAATTTTTTGATCCTAGTTGGTTATATGGAAACTCATCGTCACCAGAAACACATAGTGCCGAGAAAACTCTTGATAAAATACTACAACTACATAAAATTAAGGGATTAAGGATTATTATTACTCTTAAATCGCAAGAGTTTTATGAGGAGATTAAAAGAAAAATTAAAGAGAAAAATAATAGCCTTTCTTTTCTACTAATGGAACCTGTATATCTTTCGAATTTCTTAGAACAAGATATTTTCTTATTTTATAAAAGCCACTTAGAAGATTTCTTCCGGGATATAAACTACACAGAATATTTTGAGAATTTTAAAAATTCCTATTTCCCTTTGAAGGAATCAAATTTAAAATTTATTTTCAAGCAATCAAAAGGAAATCCAAGAGAAATTCTTAAACTTTTGATAAAAACTTTTAGTAAAATAATTCTATCAAAAGAAAGATTCGGAAAATTAATTGAATGATACTTTCAAGATTAGGTTAAATAACTTTTAATAGAATCCTTTCATAGGTGTCGATTTCTTTTAGGTACTTCTCTTTAAACTCATTTAACCAATTAGATTTTATAATTAAGTTTCGGAAGGATTCTAAATCAATTAAAGACCTGAAATAAAACAACAGTAAAGTTCTAATTGCTTTGGATTTTAATATACGGTGGTTTTCTGATGTATTCAATGAGTCATATAATTGAGTATAGCTTGGTAAATGTTTGATTAAAACTTCTAGTCCTAATTCTACTAATTCGGGTTCTTTTGAGTTCAAAATTTGGAAAATATTCCTTACATTTGGTTGTTTTTCTAATTTCAATAAAACTTTTAATGAATTATGCTTAATAGGGATGTATTCATCGTTTAATGCGTTTTCAATTAAATCAATTATATTTTCAGATAATTGTGAATGATTAGAAATTTTTTCAATTGTTTGAATTATCTCGTTTCTTACCCATCTATCAGATGTAGAATACATATTTAAGATAAAATTAATAAACTCTCTTTTTAATAGGGTTGTTTTCCCAATTTCACCGAGTAAAAAAATAAGATTTAATTTTACAGCGTATAATATCTGTGATTCTAAATTATTGATGAAGAAATCAACAAAATTAAGATGTTCCTCTAATGGATTTTTACTTAATTTAATAAGAAAACTGTTTATTTCTTCTGGATTTCTGGTTTTTTTAATCTCTTCAAAAATCTTAATTAGCTCCATACAAAATAATATAATGAGGAGAAAAATATAAAGGGATAGAAATTAAGAAAAAAAGAAAAGAGAATTTAAAAATTAAATTAAATTATTTTACAGCATCAAAATACATAACTGATTTCACCTTTGAAGAGGAAAATCTTATCAATTCCTTAAAAAAATAAAATAATTTTAGATTTTGCTATTTATCTATATGCCACGCTTTTTTTTTTATCTCATAACTTCCATTTATAGGTTCTAATATCTCATAATTTTTTATATCATTTATTAATCAAATCACAACCTTCCGGGGGATGAGGAAGTAAAAACTGAAATTGTTTTAGACCGAATAAAGGAAGATCATTCAATTATTATCCCGGAGTGATAAAATTTCAGATCTTTTCATATAGCCTTTTTCTATTTAGGATTATTCTCCACATTAAATTTGATACTAAATCAAATGGATAGAAGAAATTTATTGAATATCTCTTATTTTTTTAATTAAATCCTTATTATCTCTCCCAAAAATACGTATGTACGTGTCTTTCTCTTTTTCAATATCAAATTTAGATGTTATGCCTCGATTTTTTAATTCTTCAAAGAGATCCCATATCGAAGCATCAGATATATTTGCCGCTCGCTCCAATGTATCTCCTTTTTGATATAAATCAAGGGCTACTTCTATTTTTTGTTGTTTAATTCCGGTACTAATTATTTTTCTTACAATTGTAGCTCTATCTATACCAAGTAATTCCGCTATACGATCAAGTTCATCTATGGTCTCTTTTTTCATTCTTACAGACAAATTAGTCATATTCTACCCTAACAACTCTTTTACTTTTTTTATAAAATAGACTTCATCATATGAAGGGTTACCATATCTTACCCATTTAACTAGAAAATCCTCAAATTTGAAATTATCAATAATCTTATTTTTATAGGCCTCTAAAATCGAAATTGGAACACTTCTTACATCCAAATTAAAGTTTTCGGCAATTCTTTTTGCTTTTTTGTCTTCCATCATGCATGGACACTTAATATTGATTGAATTATGAATTATTTCGGTTTCTCCTAATCCTAGTTTTAAATCCATTAATTCCTCATCAAGTTCATGAATTTCTATCTTTTTTTCTCTTATTAATTTTTCCCCGATTATTGCTTCTTCTTTACCCATTTGTTTTCCATTAACAATTACTTCCTGATAAACTGCCCCAGTGATAACAAGTTCTTCAAATAATTGAGTTAAAACCTCGATAAAATTCATTTTCAAGGAAATTATAAGTGTTGAAGAATCTATTTTTATCATTAAGATAGTAATGTGTGACAAAATATTTAAATGTATACTGAATATATACAATTTAAAAGACTGAAATGTGTTAGATCGAATAAAAGAAGATTACTAAATTATTATTCCTGAGTATTAAAAATTTTTATTTATGAGTAAGATGATCGTCGAGAAAATCCATTCCTAATTTTTTGAGCTTAGTTTTTGCTAGATCACGTGGAACAGATTCATTAGCGGGTTTAGAGTTCTTATTTGTTCAAATAATATAATTGATATATTTATATATTTTTATAATTTCTATAATATTATGACTGCTAAAACAACCGTAGCTATTGATAGTGGTCTACGAAAAATAATTAAAAAACTAGCAGCATGGTTAGATATTTCCCAAGGCGAAGTGATTAGACGAGCTATCGCAGAATTTGAAAAATTCATTATTAACAAAAACGTTTATCTAAATACAAGCAAGGAAAAAGCCAAAAAGGAAATTGATACACTTCTTCAAGCAGCAACGGATGCAGTTTGGGAAGATGATATAAAAACTCGAGAAATTCAAGAAAAATTAAAAAAAAGACCTAGTACTATTGATGAAGTTATTCTAAACAATTGGGATTCCGGGTTGGAATTATGAGCAAAAAAGGAATTGGGGCGCACGAGGAAAATTTAGAAAAGATCACAATTGATTCTAATGTCTTCCGTAATCTAAATTTTATTAATTATCTAAGAATAAATAAAGCAGAAATCCAAGTATATATTCCTTCCATAGTGAGTTTTGAAATTGGCTATTATTTTCTGACTAAAGATATTACCTGGGAAGATTTTCTCAAAGAAATAGTAAAATTTAATGGTATTTTTCTCGAATGGGATTCAGTCATTCTTTCAGAAGTTCTAAAAAACGCTCTAAATAATAAAGAAACTCTCCCTTTTCGCCACTATTTTCGAGATTTTATAATTGGTACTCAATGTGAAAATACAGGCTTTGATTTAGTATCTTATAATAAAAACCACTTTACATGGCTTAAACGCATTTTAATCCAAACACCAGAAAAATTCATTTTAAAAAGGATCTAAAAGTAATCAATTTATTTAATAGGAGAAGAGTAGCTGGATTGTGCTCTGTCAGTTTTTTAAGTCCTGATTAGAACAAAAAAAGATAAGAAAAAAATGTATTATTAAGTTTCATCATACCATTTACTAATTAAATTACGATTTTTCATGTATCTTAGAAAATAAAGAGCTAGAACTAATGTAATTAAGGTTTCAATAAACCATATAAGTTGAAATACAGTTAAATTGCGATCAATTTGTATTGTACCTATAGTAGTAGAGCCAAAATCTATTATCGAGTAAAGTAAAAAATCAGGAATTTGTAATATCACCCAGGGAAAGAAAATCTCTATATATTCATGTGAAGGGAGGTCAAGTAAGAGATGAGTAAATCCTCCAATAAAAGCAGAATATGTTGCTACTAGAAAAAATCTACGATTGTATTTTTTCTTCTTTAGATTATCCCAAGTTTCCATACCCATATATCTTAAAGGTCTAGAGAGAAATCCATTCTTTTTTGCAAGTTTGGCGCAAAATGGTCCAATATATGTACAGAAAATTACTGTTAATATAATTGTCAGAGGTACAGTAGAAAAGATTACACCTAGTATGCTATGAGTAAAATTTCTAAATGTAAATGCAAAAAAAGGTCCAAATAAAGAAAGTAAATCGGGAACTATCGCACTAATACATAGAGCTGTACCATCAAATTTATGAGGATACTTTATCTTTAATGCTAATCCTGGAGCTTGGTGAGAAAATATGGCACTTGGCATATTTATAAAACTTTTTTTAATTAAATGGAAATTATACTGTATAATTAACTTTTGGAGAATCCTCCATGATGGAATTGGATCTTAAAATTTAGGTTCTTATGCTCACAATAAGACCTAATGTTAGACTCAACCTCATCCCAATAACTCGGATCTTTTTGTATTTCTTTATATTTAGGTAACAATTTTGGATAATTTTCTTTAATTACTCTCATTATTCTTGGAATATTATGAGGTCTGAAATTCAAGTTTTCAAAGCTATAATTATCAGTAAAATCGATTGATTCTTCAATGATTGCCTTGAAATCAGAAATCTCTGGAAAAAACGGGGATAAGAAAACATAAGTAGAGATTCCTGCTTCAGATATTTTTTTAATAGCATCTAATCGGTCCATCGGTTTAGAGGCTGCCCGTTCAATAATTCTTGCAAAATCTTCATCTAATGTGTTTATTGAAATACCAATTCTTATATTTTTAAATTGTTTGAACAAATCAATATCCCTGACAACTAATTTCGATTTAGTAAGAATAGAGACTTCCGCACTGGTTCCCTTTAGTTTTTCCAATATTTTTCTTGTATTTTGATACTTTTTTTCTAAGGGTAAATATGGATCTGTAACTGAACTCAACAAAATCCTCTTCCCAACATACTTTTGAGGTTTAATCTTATCGAAGTCAAAAGTTTTTATATCTAAAAATTGCCCCCATTTATCTCCCTTATGACCCGTGAATCTTATCATAAATTCTGCGTAACAATAGATACAGCCGTGCTGACAACCTATATAAGGATTAATAACAAAATCAATAGAAGGAATATTGCTTTTCGTTATGATACTTTTAGCTTCTCGAAAATCGATTTTCATAATTATTTTTATTTTTGATTTTAACGATTGTCTAATAAGGCTCTAATTTGTATCGCGTTCAGCGCATCAATCTGTGATACGAAGAATTTTGATTTTTTCCAAAAATCTATCGAAATGTGGATCAAAACTTACAATCTCATCAATTTGATGGTGTTGACATAAAACAATTGATGATACATCAATAAAACTCATTGGCCTTGAGTCTTTCAAATCGATGGTATTTATTTTCGTAAATAATTCCCATGTTTCAGATTCTAAATATGATTCAAAATGTAAGATTGTGGCAATTTTTTGTTTTCCCCATATTAAATTTCCGAGATGGTTTAATACGTTGATATTATTATTGGAACGCACAGCTGCTAAAGTTGCGACTTCACTAATGATAAGATTGGAACTATATAATAATCCATGCTCTCCCCTACTAAGCAATTTCAATATTTTTTCACTTTCTTGTGCATGTTGATCTTTAGGATGAATTAATCCCAAGTAAAATCCCGTATCAAGAAAAACCCCCATTATTCTCACTTTTGTATTGAATTATTCATAATAAATATCTTTATCATCTCTACTGCCGAAAGAAGCTTCTTCATCATAAATTACATTCTTAAGTTTATTTCTTGCTTCGATAATTTGCTCAGATTTTTCAAGACTTAAAACTGGCATGTTAGCTACTAATTCCACCAATTTTTCAAAATTATCATTCGCTAATATTAAACAATAATCAAGTATTTCTATTTGCGTAGGCCTTCTCCCTAGTCTTAGTGTCAATTTAGCTTGTAACTGTTCCAGTGCTTTCTTATTTTTTATTTTCACAATCGACATATTAATATGCCTCATGTATACAAATATACTATATATATATTAATATTTATTATGAAGATTTAAATTTTATTTTAAATGATTTCAAGGTATCTTTTATGATCATTTAAAGCCTTTAGTTTTAAAACTAAACAACTAACCTTAAAACTGAGGTTAAGTATTATTTAAATGCTTAACGATGAAAGAACGCATGCGTTTAATAAAAGAAAAGAAAATTCACATAGCCTTAATAGCAATTCTTATTTTAATAGGAATTGGTTTAATCATTGGTATTCCAATTTTGACTTATGAAAAACCTTTAGAACAAAATATGGGAGAGTTTCCTGATTTCATAACAGAAAATGAGGATTATTTCACAACGAGAATTGGAGCCGTTCCTAATATTAATCCAGATACTTATGGACTCAATATATGGGGTCAAATAGATAATCCAAGATCTTTTAACATTTCAGAACTTTTAGAATTAGATCTAATTGAAAAAACTTTAACAACAGAATGCATTGGCAATCCCGCTAATGGTCCACTTATATCTACTGCTGTATGGAAAGGGTTTTCAGTATTTGATCTCGTAAATTCACTAAGTTTAAAGGAAAATGCAACAGGTGTAAGATACACCGCAGCAGATGGCTATTTTGTCTCTCATACGCTTGATCAATTAAAAAATAATGGAACTATTGGAGCTCTGTTTATGAATGGAGTCACCTTACCTCCCGTTCAAGGATTTCCCCTCCGGATTGTAAATCCCGGATCATATGGTGCAAAACAACCAGCTTGGGTAATAGAAATAGAAGTTATAGACAGACCTCTAGAAGATTATTGGGACCTTAGAAGTTGGGACACTTCTACACCTATGGAAGTTGATTCAACCATCTTTTTTCCTAATAATAATATTGAAGTAAGTTTAGGCGTTCCTATTATAATAGGTGGGGCTGCTTTTGGAGGTACAAGGATTTCCAAAGTTGAAATTACCATAAATGGTGCTTTGAATTGGACTGAAGTAGATATTGTAACTATGTTAGATTTGGATCATGTTTGGGTCTTCTGGAACGTATCTTTAGTTTTTACGGAGATAGGTATCTACTCCATAAATACTAGAGCGACAGATATACATAATAATACCCAACCTGAAGATGATTCTAATGGGCTTGATGGAACTAACTATTGGCCATTGTTAACAATTTATGTATAAAGAGAAAGGAACAACTGCAAGCAAGCCATAGAGAACTTTCTTTAGTAACCTAATTCCTTGTCTAAATTTTCTCAAATTGATGATAAATATTGGAAAGGTTATAATAAAAACAATAAATATTACAAGAGAAACAATATCAAATGTTGAATAAACAAACCAAAAGATAAATATCAATAAAATTATTGAATAATAACCTATGTTATTTTTAAATTTTTCTTCTACACTAATTTCTTCATTCTAATTATCTTGTATCTGCTAAACTAATTAGTTTATATAATATTATTTCATTTAGATTTAATAACGTATACCTCAAGAAAGAGATTTTAATGAATATTCCAAATATCTTAGAAACTAAAAGACTAATAATTAGACCTTTTAATAGCGACGATATTAATCCTTTTATCAGTTTTATGATTAATAAGGAGTCTACAAAGTATCTTAATTTTACTGAAGAAGAAAAAACACCAGAGGGTGCCGAAACATTAATACAATCAATCATCAATTCTTATGGCACTCAAAATTCAGTGTTTGCTTTAGCAATTACACAAAAAGATAGTGGGAGGTATTTAGGATCTTGTGGGCTTTCACCAATCGAAAATGACAATGAACTAGAATGTTTCTATGCTTTATTACCTCAATTTTGGGGGAACGGATATGCTATTGAAAGTGTAAAGAAACTATTTGAATATGCGTTTACAGAATTAAATTTATCTAAAATAGTTGCATATGTAAACCCAGGAAATACACGCTCATGGAAAACAGCAGAAAGAGTCGGAATGAAATATTTGGGACAAATCAGGCCAAAAAATCTTTCTTCTGAGGCAATATTTTTTTCCATAGAAAGAAATGAATTTGAAGATCAAGGTATTTGATGAAATATTATATATCTCTAATGAGTAATTGAAAAAGAGGATTTTATTAAAGAGAATATCATTTAGAATTTTATTGACTTTAATCCTTCAAAAATCAGGTTTGTAAAATAAAATAAGAAAAAAAGACTTTTAATTTTATAACGATACGATATGTCCCTCTTCACCCATTTCTAAGAAACCAGCAGCTCCAATTGGTTTTTCAACAAAATCGACCATATCCTCCAATTTAATGCCCATAAGATCCATAGTAGTCGTGCAAGGATATAATTTCATCTTTCCATCTGCTACGGCTTCTTTAATTAATTCCCAGGCGTCGTCAATCCCGGTTTTCTTCAATCTTTTTTTAAAAACTTTCGCTGCGATTCCTTTGAAAGGAAAGGGTGCACCAGCTACTTTTGGCTTGAAATTCTTTTTCAATAGAAATAATCCCCAAAAAGTACAGAAAAAGTTCATTTCAATATCCATGGCATTTCCAGTGGTTCCTAATATCGTCATCATCATAAATTTTTCAAACGATTTGTCCTTTATGATAAAATTAATTTTTTTTACCAATATTTTTACCTCCTTTTAGCTCAATTTAAATTCTAACTTCTATTCAAACTTTTTTAATTAGAAATGTAATTTGTTTTCCTTCTTCTTTTGTGTTAAGTATTTTATCTCCTGTTTTCTTTATAAGAGCTGGTACATCTTTTAAAGCACCTAAATCATCGACTATTAATTCCAACTCTTGTCCCGAACTCATTTTCTTTAACTCTCTCTTAGCCATTATGACAGGTAATGGACACATTTTTCCAAGAGCATTTATACTAATATCTGCTATTTTTTCCTCACCTTTTTATTTTGGGTTGATAAAAAAAAATATTGTAATGGGGGTAATTCCCACAATTGTTACTTGATATACTAAACAATACTAAACCATAAAAAGTTTTCAATTATATTTCATTAATCTTTTCTCAATTTTTATTCTAATAATAAGTAGTTTTAGTAGAAAATTCTTACGGGTATCCAATTGGTATTATATAAAGAGGTTCAATATTTTTTGGAAGATTTAGATCATGTTTTACTTTCTCGTCATTAAAAGCACCAACGGGTACAGATACTAAACCTAATGCTACCACCTCTAAATGAATATTTTGAGCACAATGTCCCACCTCAATAAAAATATATCTCATTCCTCGTTCCTTATACCTCAGAGTAGTTCTTACAAATTCAGCACAAATTAATACATTTAAATAAGCTTCTTTAATGAAACCTTGATCCCATGCCGCTTTACATAATTTCGAGTTTAGATTCTTTTCATTAACTAATTCTAATATGTGATTTTTGAATTTGTAGCAAAAAAACCCCTTATCTTTGATAATTACATAAATTTCCAATGGATATGTTGCACCTGCAGAAGGAACTGTTCTTTTTTCCCCTTTTTTTCCTTGGGCTGCCCATAGAATCTGTGAAATCTTTTCAATCTCAATTATTCTATTTTTATATCTTCTTACACTTTTACGTTCATAAATACATTGTTCAAGACTTTTTTCGCCTATAAAATTGGGTTTTGGAAGTTGGATATTCATTTTTCAATCTCTTATTTTTCAAATTTTAAATTATAGTAGAGATTCTGTTCTTAATAATTATTTCTTTAGTAATAAGAAATTTTATTTAAAATAAATTAATAAAGTGAATATGGCTTCTAGTGTAAATTTAAATGAAATTTTTTCGGAATGGGATGAATTAAATTCTCAGGTTCAAGAATCGTTTGGTCAATTCGATTTTTCTAAAATAAAGGAGATTCGAGGTAAACAAAACAAGATTGAGGACAAAATTTTTGATATACTCAAAGAAATCGCACCGGAAAATATCAAATCGATGTTACCAGAAGATTGTGGTGATTTGGAAGTTGGATATGAAACAAAGGGAAAGGTTTTTTATTTTGTTACAATTGATGAAGAAGGAAGTACTGATGAGGATATAAAACTCAATGCATTTACAATAGATATTAATAAAAAGGTGTCATTGATAAAAGATTTTGAGATGAAAGATTAATTCTTTTTCTTTAGTCTTCCTAAATTTCATTGAATTAAATATAGAAAATTAAACTAATTTTTTAAATGGTGAAATTTAAATACTAAATTTTTCTTATTATATGCTTACCACATGATAATTTAAAGTGATTGTAATATTTCTCTTCCAGCATCATTGAGGATAGGACCGAGGACAACTAATACACTGGCGAAGAAAAGATATTTGATTTTATATTTTATTTTAATTACTTTAAGTGCTCAACCGCCAATTTTATGGATTTGGTTTTTTTGGCATTTTTTTCCTTCCCTTAATTTGACTTTCTATATTTTATTCCCATTTGTCTTTTTCTTAGGAATATTGCTGCTTATAATAAGCTCTATAGTAATAGCAAAAATTTTCTTGATCTTTATTAATATATTCCACAAACCTAAAGAAGGAGTTTTTTTAAGACATAAAAACGATAAAGATTTTTGTTATTGGAGTTTACGGTCTGTAATAAAAAAATGGCCGATTTGGTTAGCTCGTCAATTATCTTTACCATTTCTTGAAATTTTAGTTTTTAAAATATTAGGAGTCAAGACTTCCTTTTCAAATTCTTTATATGAGGGATGGATTGATTGCGAATTTGTAGAATTTGGGAAAAATGTAAAGATTGGCCAAGGAAGTTTGATTACATCCAATATTATTATCAAAGATAAATTAATAATAAAAAAGGTAACGATACAAGATAATGTAATTATTGGTGCCCATGCTGTCGTATTGCCGGGAACAAAAATTGATGCTGATACAATACTAGACGCAATTTCGATGACGAATATTAATCAACATTTAGAAGGAAATTCAATATATCATGGTTCACCAGCAAAGAAAATAAAAAATCCATTTAAAATAATTGATAAAACCACATTAGAAGAAGCCATCTTCAAAGAAAATAATATAGAAAAGTATAATCCAGAAGACTTAAAAGTTGAAGGAAAGGAGCTATCAATTCCGTTTCACTTCTATATAATAGCAGGTTGGATTATAATTGGTTGTTCTTTTATAATGCCTGGATTCTTATTCTTCTTGTTTACATTTGGAATTTTAATACCTGATTTATTTTCAATTACTTTTTCTTTAAGTATATTACTAAATTTAAAAACGATAATCATGCTTCTTACACCATTAGTTCTTGCCGGTCTATATCTTCTCCATCTATTTTTTGTAGCATTATTTACTAGGTGGTTTTACAAATTAGCTGATAAAAGAGGACCTGCCCAGGGAATTTTTGATAGAAAATTAAGTGAAGCTTCAAAAGTTTTAGACTATTATCATTTCAGATCATTTCTGCTCAAATATCCTGTTTTTGCGTTCGTAAGATCTCCATTTCCTTGGTTGGTTAATTGGGAACTAAAATTTATAGGCTCAAATAAAATAGGAAAAGGTACTGTATTTGAGGATACTTTTTTCCACAGTCATAACAATTTTGGAGATAACTGTTATATAGGTACTTATGCTCATATTACTAATCATCTTGTAGATGGAGTTTATGGAGAAGAGAATTTGACGTTCTTTGGAGCTCAAATTGGAAACAATTGTATTTTTAGCTCATCAAGTGGAGCCTTGCCGGGTACAGAAATGGGTGATAATTCAACGATATTACCTATGTCTGCAACTATTAAGTACGATAAATTAGGAGAAAGTGGAATCTATGCTCACTTTCCGGCTAAGAAACTAAGCAAAGAGGAAATTAAAGAAATAACTGGAGGCGAATATATTGAAGAGTGAAAAAATGGACGAAAGTAATTTACATTTCGATCTTAAGGGAATTCCGATAACAACTAATGGATTTAAATGGTCTTTAAATGCAACTTTACTTTATTTAGGGTTAAATGTGTTATCTATTGTGATGCCGACAGTAATGGTAATTTCATTTTTTGGTTTTGCTTTAGATTCAAATTTCTTTCATTGGAGGATTTTATTAATATTTATAGATGTTTTTGCATGGTGGGGTTCTTATATTCTTATAAGTTTGCTCCTTGGTAAACTTTTTTTAATTATACTAAAATTAATTCACATGCCAAAAGAAGGATTATTTCCTATTGAAAAGAATAGCCGAGATTACTCTTTTTTTTGCTTAAGAGTTTCTATAAAAAAATTCATTTTTTGGATATGGAATAATTTTTGTTTTCCGTGGGTGAGTAATTTTGCGTTTAAAATTTGTGGGATTAAGGCAGATTTTAAAAGTACGATGTATGATGGCTGGAGTGATGTAGAATTTATAGAATATGGAGACAATATAATGATCGGACAGGGTGCTCAAGTATTCTCAAGTACCATTGTTAGAATAGATAATAGCGATTATTTATTGATCAAAAAAGTAATTGTTGGCGACCATGTTGTTTTAGGAGGTAATTCTATTGTTTCACCGGGCACAATTGTAGGTAAAGGTGCAACTCTTGGAGTATGGACGGTTACATATATTAATCAAGTTTTAGATCCCGATTGGATTTATATTGGAAACCCGGCTCGAAAGTATAAGCCTGCTCAAAAGTTAATTGAAGAGAGTAAAAGACAACCAATGAGAAGAATTGTCGATACAAAAGAGAGAATTCCATTTGATATTCAGCGGTTTGTGAGCAAAAATCATGAAAATAAATAAAAATAAATTAATTTCTAATCGATATTTTTCCTTTCTTTTAACCGTTTGAGTGCTTTACGTTCTAATAATTTAGAATAAACTTCCCATTTATCCTCCGATTCTCCGGTTTTTTTTCTTTCAATAACAAATTGACAAACTTCAGCACCAGAAGGTATTGTTGATTTAAATTCTACTTGAAAATCTGAACTTAAAACATGTTCACGAAAATAATTAATAATGCCTTGAACCAAATACCGTTGCACTCGACAATCAAAAGCGGAATAAACATCTTGAAGTGGGCACCATAAAATTTTGAATGAGCAGGCATCCATATTGTCAATTTTTGGAGCTTCAATCGAAGTCCAAGATTGAGTATTGATTATTGTCCCTAAAAAACTCATTATTTCAACATCAGAAACATCAGAAGGAATTTCAACATTTTTTGCAATTTGTCTACCCATATCATAACCAGTCTTAATCAATGCGTCATTTACTGCTTTTTGCCCTTCTATTCCAAATCTTGCTTCATTTTCTTTTAAGATATTGATAACTGCTTTTGACATAAACAACCCAAATTGGAGTAATGAAGTTGGATCAAAATCATCACGACCTTGAACTTCTTCTCTAAAACGATCTAAAGCTTCTTTAAATGGTTCACCAAATTTAATTCTAAGCCAATTTTGTTCTTTACGATTTGCCCCTTTTAGGATTCCACGTTCTTTCAATTAAAATCTCTCCTAAAATTATTAAACATCATAAAAATTGATACTGAAGAATATTACTTAAAGTTATGCCTTGTTCTATATTTCAAAAATAAGAATCCTCCATTGAGATCATTATTACTTTAGAATTTATTTGTTGGAGAAGGGTTAAAATGAGGTAAAATGTAAAGAGATAAATAGTAAGTATTGAGTTAATTATTTAATACGACAAATATATAATAAGAATTTGATGAGAAATGTATAAACTCGTGCTTTTAAGACATGGGGAGAGTGCTTGGAATAAACAAAACAGATTTACAGGTTGGACTGATGTAGATCTTTCAGAAAAAGGAGTTGTGGAAGCAATTGAAGCAGCGAATATGTTAAAAGAAGGAGGCTTTACATTTGATATCGCTTATACCTCTGTACTAAAAAGAGGGGTTCGAACACTTTGGATTGTGTTAGATGAGATGGATTTAATGTGGATTCCTGTACATAGAGCATGGCGATTAAATGAAAGACATTACGGTGCTTTACAAGGTAAATTTAAAGCAGAAATGGCGGCTGAAGTAGGAGAAGAACAAGTACTTATATGGAGAAGGAGTTACGATGTGCCTCCCCCAGCTCTTAAAACAAGTGATCCAAGATATCCTGGAAATGAAGAAAAATACAAAACCTTAACCGCGGCAGATCTTCCTTTAAGTGAATGTTTGAAGGATACAGTTGCAAGAGTATTACCTTATTGGCATGAGATCATAGCTCCCACTATAAAATTAGGCAAAAAAGTGATGATTACAGCCCATGGAAACAGTTTAAGAGCACTGGTTAAATACCTGGATAATGTTCCTGATGAGGAAATTATTAAGTTAAATATCCCTACTGGTATACCTTTAATCTATGAATTAGACGAAGATTTGAAGCCGATTTCCCATCATTATCTGGGAGATGCTGAAAAACTTGAAAAAGCAATAGAGGCCGTAGCAAGTCAGGGAAAAGCAAAATAATTTTTACTATAAAAGTTGAATTAATTTTTAAAAAGAGTAAATTTAAAATAACTCATATGCTTTGAATTGAGTTTTATATTAAATAAAAATCAAAGAGCTTGAAAATTTGATATTTAGAGGCCATCAAAAATTATTTACACGTAAAAATGTGATAAAAATTTCTCTTATTATTTTTATCATATCATCCTTTGCTCAAATGCCTATTATTTCTGTTAAAGCCGAATCTTATACTGATATTTCTGTGCAAACAGCTTATGATATGATTAATAATAAAATACTCTACCCTGATTTATTTATATTAGATGTAAGAGAGCAATATGAATATGAGGGAAATCATTTATATAATGCTACTTTAATACCTCGCCTTGAAATTGATAGTAGAATTAGTGAACTTTTACCTTATAATGACACAGAAATAATTGTATACTGCATGACAGGAGGTAGAAGCGCATCGGCAAGCCAGAATCTTGCTGAAAATCATAATTTTACAAAAATATACAACATGCTTGGGGGAATTAATACCTGGATAGGTGCAGGTTTTCCTGTCTGGACTCCCGATGATGGAGGAAATGGAACAGATGGAACCAATGGACAACCACCACCTACTATTGGAATTTCACCAAATTTATTCTTCGTAATATTGGTAGGAACTTTATTAATTGTTATGGTATTTGAAAAGAAATATAGAAAAGGAAGAATAAAATAAGTGAAAAAAAAAAAGATTGAATTTTTAAAACTTTTTTTGCCTTTTATTAGCCTTACTGCCATTCCATCCCAATTAATTTATAAGAATCTTTTACTCCCAATAAAGGTTCCATCATCAATTTAAAACCTTCAATTTGAGTAAATGGAAAGAAATATTTATTAAGTCCCTCAATTACTTCTTCCAATTTTCCTCTTTCTGTGTAAATAAGATGATATTGTTTCATACCATCTTTTCCAGCAGCACAATTGAAAACTCGCCATTTAGTCACATTTTGAACTTCTCTAGGTTGCTTTAAATAGGATTTCGCCATTTCTGCGGCTTTATGAGATGGATACCATGTAGTTATCATTAAAACGCCCATAATTCTTGTTTACCTCTTTTGTCTTTTTAAAGTTGGATATAAAGG